>JAQCKY010000322.1 GCA_027592155.1 Pseudomonadota bacterium | reverse complement strand
CGTTTGGGAATATATTGATGAATTCCAACATCATGATTTCCGCCGCCTGAAGAACGGCCATACGGTCTATTTGGGGTTTGAGCGTCTCCCCGAGGCGGCGATCGCGGACATTTCGGGCGGCGAGTGCGATGAACATCACAAAGACGGCGTCTGGGGCGACTATATCCGCGAGGTCAATCCGGCCGGCGAAACGGTCTGGGAATGGCACGCCCACGAGCATCTGGATTTCAAGAAATATCCCCTGTCACCGGCGACGCCCAACCATCATGAATATGCCCATCCCAACACGATCGTCCCTCTGGATGACGGCAATTATCTGATCTGCTATCGGCTGCTCGACATGGTCGCGATTATCGACCGGAACAGCGGCGATTATATTTGGGAGCGTAGGGTCCCCGATTGGGGCGGTCCCCATGACGTGCAGTTCCTGGACAACGGCAACATGATGCTGTTCGCCAATCGTTGGAATAAGGGCCCCTGGCGGGGTTCGGCCATCGTCGAATTCGATCAAATGAGCGGTGAGACGGTCTGGGAGTATCGCGGTGATCCGACCCATACCTTCGACAGTCATTTCATCAGCGGCTGCCAACGCCTGGCGACCGGCAATACCTTGATCTGCGAGGGCCAATGGGGCCGCATCTTCGAAGTGACAACCGAGGGTGATATTGTCTGGGAGTACGTAAACCCGTTCTTTTCCGAGGCTGCCCCGGTCGCCGGGGTGCGCCCCGGTAATTATGTCTTCCGATCCTATCGTTATGCCGCGGATTCGCCTCAAATTCAAGGGCGTTTGGCGTAGCTCGTACAGCGTAGGTTTGTTTGCTCCCCGAACATTTCCATGTTTATACTGCAACTGATTATCGTAAACTTCGGTAATTTGAGGGCGTTTATCATTACCGTACGGGAGACGAAAATGACTTCTTCTAAATCGATTCTAGGCTTTGCTGCAGTTGTGACGGCTGGCGCCTTGCTGGTGACGGTTGTTACTCCGGCGTCGGCGCAGCTCAAAAGAATAACCATCGGGACAAACCCGGCCGGGACGACCTATTTTACGCTCGGTGGCGGTTTCGCGAAATTGTTTCAGGAGAAACTCGGTCTCCGCTCCACGGCGCAGCCCCATGCCGGCTCCTCGGTCTATCTGCCGCTGATGGATAAGGGGGAGATCACGCTGGGGTTGAATTCCACTTTGGACTCGGCGCTCGCCTTCGCCGGTAAGCCGCCCTACAAAAACGCGACTAAAAATGTCCGGGCTTTAGCTCGAATTTGGCAGTTGCCCTATAACTACTTCGTGCGGGCCAACTCGGGCCTAAAAACCATCAGCGACTTGAGGGGCAAGCGGGTCCAGGTTGGGATCAAGTCCAATGTGTCGCTCCAACAACTCAACGAAACCATTCTCGCGACCGGGGGATTAACGCTTAAAGACGTAACCGCGCTCGAGTCAGGCGGCATCGTTTCGGGCATCAACATGGTTGTCGAAGGCCGCGCCGACGCGGCCGTTTCGGCAATGGGAATTCCGGTTCTCCGTAAAGCCAACGCCGGTATCCCCGGCGGCGTTCGCGTCCTGAGCCTCGGCGATAAAGGGACGCCGGAATTCATGGACAGCCGCACCGCTGGTGCGACCTCGATGGTGATAAACCCCTCGAAGCGTAATGTTGGCGTCTTGGAGCCGACCCGCGTGGCGGCGTTCCAGACTCTGTTGAATATTTCCGCCAAGGTCAGCGATAAAGATGCCTATATGCTTGCCAAGACGCTCCGTGAAAACTGGGAGGATTTGCAGAAATCCTATGCGCCGCTTCGGGGCGTGATGAAGGATAAATTGGCGGTGCCGCTCAATCCGATCCCTTATCACGACGGTGCGGTAAAATATTACAAAGAGGCCGGCATTTGGTCCGATGCCAATGACAAGCACCGCTCAATGATCATGAAATAGCTGCCCGGGAAAGCAGAGAACCCGATCCATGGAACGGATCACCGATCCGCTATCCAAGCTCTACCTCGGCCTCATTCCGACCGTCGGAGTGTTGTGGGTACTCGATATCCCACAGACCTATTTTGGGTTTGCCGTTGTCGGCGAAGAGGCGGTGTCCACCATATTAGGCATCGCCTGCGCCGCGGCATTCCTGAAATATCCTTACCTAAAAAAGGCCGGCTTGTTCGAGGTTGCGCTCGGGATTATCGCCATTGCCGTTTGGATGTGGTCGGCGGTTCACTATGAAGAATGGATCGTCGGCATGGCCGACCGGACCCCGGACAAGTGGGTTCCCGGCGTTATCGCGCTCTTCCTGATGATGGAGGCGATGCGCAAGGCGAGCGGCGTCCCCATCACGATCCTAGTGTGGATCCTCATCGTCTATGCCTTCTTCGGCCATCATCTGCCGGGCGTCTTCGAGGCGGAACACCACACACCGACGAAGATCATTCTCTACAATTACGCCGACTCGAACGGTGTTCCAGGCCTGGTGCTGCGCGTTGTCGCCAGCATCGTGCTTGCCTTTATCATCCTCGGGAAGCTGATGGAGGTCAGCGGCGCGACCTTGTTCTTTACCGATCTGGCCATGGGCTGGATGGGGCATCGGCAAGGCGGTCCGGCGAAAGTAGCGGTGGTTGCCTCCAGTGCCTTCGGCATGGTTTCCGGCTCTACGGTCGGCAATATCATGAGTACCGGTATCGTCACCATTCCGCTGATGAAGCGGACCGGGTTCAAACCGAAATATGCGGCGGCGATTGAAGCCGTTGCCTCCAATGGGGGCCAGATCGCGCCGCCGGTGATGGGTGCGACGGCATTCCTGATCGCCGAGTTCCTCGAAGTTGCCTATATCGATGTCGTGATTGCCGCGGCAATTCCGGCGGCGCTTTATTATTTGGTGCTGTTCCTCCAAGTCGATGCCATCGCCGGCCGCTTCGGCTTAAAGGGCATCCCCAAGGAAGAGTTGCCGACGGTCTTGAATGTCTTCATCCAGGGTTGGATATTCCTGGTGCCGATTGGCGTGCTGCTCTACTTCCTCTTTTGGCTGGGATTTAACCCGGCCCTTTCCGCTCTTTATGGTGTCGGCGCTTTGCTCGTCTTGTTCATCATCAAAAAGCGACGAATGCTGAGCAAAGACGAATGGTCCAATTTCATCTTCGGCAGCGGCGAGAATATGCTGCCGCTTGTGATGATTGGCGGCGGCGCAGGTGTCGTGATCGGCGTCCTCAACTCGACAGGGCTCGGATTCCAGCTCGCTTTGGTCCTTGCCGACGTCGGGTCGGCGGCCGGCTTGCTCGTCATGCTTATTCTCACCGCCATCATCGCGATTGTGCTGGGCATGGGGATGCCGACGGCAGCGGTTTATATTTTGCTTTCGATCGTGCTCGCGCCGGCGCTCGCGAAGATGGGCGTGGTCCCAATGGCGGCCCATCTATTCCTCTTTTACTTTGGCCTCCTCAGCATGCTGACCCCGCCGGTCGCGGTCGCCAGCTACGTCGCGGCGGGGCTCGCCGGCAGCAATATGTGGGTCACCGGGTTGGTCGGGATGCAATTGGCCGCGGCCGCTTACCTGCTGCCGTTCCTGTGGATTTATAATCCCGCACTGCTGTTTATCGGAAGCGGGCAAGAAATCACCTTGGCGATTCTCTCGGCCGGTGTGGGCGCTTGGATGCTGGCGCGTGCCATATCGGATTTCGATGGACGATCGATTCTCGGCAGTCTTTATCCGGCGACGTTACTGGCCGGTGCCCTGGCGGTGGGCAGTGCAACCGTATGGATCGGAACCGAATCCCTCTGGGTATTGGCACCAGCAACGGCAGGAGTTGCGTTCCTGTTGGTCACGAAATTCATGGGCCGGCCCGCCAATAAGGCGGCATCAGGGGTTTCCTAAATCGCCGCCCCGCCGAATATAGACACCCGTTTCTCACGAATACACTTGACACATAAACTGTCCAAATGTGTAGGCTACGAATAATGGTATGGGTCAATAGGAGAGTTCGGCGATTCATACTGGTTGAGGTGAAAATAACCTAACTGGGAGAGTATCCATGAAATCCAAATTATTACTGGCCGCAGGCGCCTTGGCGTTGACGGTCGGCGGCGCGCAAGCCGCAGATAAGCAAGTCAATATCAAGTTGAGCTACTGGGTTCCACCCCCTCACAAACTGACGCCCGGTTACAAGGATTGGGCGGCGGCGGTCGAAAAGGCCTCCGGCGGCACGATCAAGACCACGCTTTTCCCATCGAGCCAACTCGGCTCCGGGCGTGACCATTACGATATGGTCAAACG
>JAQCKY010000321.1 GCA_027592155.1 Pseudomonadota bacterium | reverse complement strand
GTCTTTGCAGCGGTCCCGATCGCGTCCGCCGCTCAGCATTCAGCCCAGAATATTGCGTTCCACGAGGTTGGCCGGCAGGCCATCATGGCGGATCCCGATTGGAATGGCGGGGCCTATCTTGCGCACGGTACGACCCCTAACCGGGGCTTGGCGATTGCCCGCATGGTGGCGCATGTCACGTATCTCTCGGAATATTCGCTCACTCGGAAATTTGGGCGCCAATTGCAGGATCGTGACAGCGTCACCTTCGGTTTCGACGCCGATTTTCAGGTCGAAAGCTATCTGCGTCATCAAGGGAGCACATTCGTCGACCGCTTTGACGCAAATTCATATCTCTATATCACGCGGGCGATGGACTATTTCGATCTCGCCCAACGGCATGGCGGGGTCCTTGGGGAAGCCTTTCGGGATACGACCTGCCGATTTTGCGTGATTTCATTTACCAGCGATTGGCTCTACCCGACGAGTGAGAGTCGTCAAATCGTTCATGCTCTGAACGCGGTTGCGGCGAATGTGAGCTTTGCCGAGATAGAATCCGACGCCGGGCATGATTCTTTCCTGCTCGAGATGCCCGAATTTTGGAAAGTCCTATCCGGGTTTCTCGGCGGTGCCGCGGAACATCGAAACCTGTAATGATGACGTCTCCGGTAGCATAATAAACAGATGGCAGAACTTCAGAATAACGAGACCATTCGGTCCGATCTGCAGATCGTCGCCGATATGATCGAACCGGAATGCCGACTTCTCGATATCGGCTGTGGCGACGGTGCGTTGCTGGCCTACCTTGCGCGCAACAAAAACGTGGATGGGCGGGGGATTGAGCTGGGCATGGCAGGTGTGAACGCCTGTGTGTCGTCTGGGCTATCGGTTATTCAGGGTGACGCGGATACGGATTTGCGCGATTACCCAAACGATGCATTCGATTATGTGGTGTTGAGCCAAACCTTGCAGGCAACCCGCGCGCCGCGCGAGGTCCTGGCTAATCTGCTGCGTATCGGCCGTCAGGCGATCATTTCATTTCCGAATTTCGGATATTGGCGGGTTCGCCTGTCGCTCCTCACCAAGGGCCAGATGCCGCAAACCGAAATACTGCCCGATCAATGGTACGAAACTCAAAACATCCATTTTTGCACAATTAAGGATTTTGTCGTCCTGTGTAGGGAAATGGAGATCGAAATCGACCAAGGGGTGGTCCTGGATAGCCAGGGCCGCGCCCGAAATATTACCTCACCTGGGACGTCGGGCAGGGTCTCGGGTAATCTCACCGGCGAGCTGGCTATTTTTGTCTTGAGTAAGCCGTAGAGGCTGCTATCGGCGAAACTGCTGACGGTTGGGAACCGCGACGTAGCTCCGGCGCCGAGCCCTTTCGACCGTCGGAGTCGCGGCATATATTTGCTTTGTTGCCTCGAGCAGGATAACACCGCCGATCGCCCTAAACCACCGGCTACCGATATTTTCCCAAGCGCTCGCGGTCGAAAGCATCATGCGGGACCGGCTGGGTGGCGTGTGCAAAGCCGTTTCTGTCCTGATCGGGGTGAACATGGTGTCACGGAGCAACCGGCTTAGCTGGGAGCCCGTATAGGGTTGCCCATATCCAAATGGCGTTCGATCCAGCCTCGCCCATATGCCGATACGATTGGGTACAACGACGATAAGTTTTCCGCTGCCGGCGAGGACACGCCAAATCTCTCTCATCATGGGACGGATGGCCTCGGTGCATTCGGCCGCGTGGATGAGCAAGACTCGATCAACCGAAAGGTCGGGATAGGGCAGTTCCGCTTCGTCAGTCGAAACTGTGAGGCCGGCCTCGTTTTCCGGCCAATGCAAGACGCCTTGGGATGCCGGCATTGCCGCTCCTACATTCGCCCCACCATCCCACTATTGATCCAAATAAGGGTTCGCAAATCCAATCCCAAGCATCGTGGTTCCTTGGACGTCCGGCCACATCGCGCGCAGCCGCTGTGCAACGATCCGCCGCGCGGTTATGCCGAGCGGTGAAGCATAAAAATCCCTTAAATCAACAACATCCAACCACATGATGCCTGCATTCTAACACACTCTATCGGCCCCACCCCATCGTTGCTTGCCGCGTGGAACAGATTTCCGACGCTGTTAAGGGGCCGTTCACAAGCATGGGACACCTCGTCCTCGCCGTGATGGCCTTTTCGGCGCTCACAGGTTCCGTCGCCCAAGGTGCTAATTGCAGAGAAAGTATCCTCGCGACGCAAAAACTCGATGACGACAAGGCCTTCAGCATCGTTTCCACGTACTATCCGATGCCGCCATCGAGAAATTCGAGTGGTCGTCAGTCGTTGAATTTGTTTATGTTGTCGTAGCTTTGACCACAAAATGGCAGATTCATGGCGGATAATGCCCACCTTTTGATCGTTGAAGACGACGAGTTCGTTCAGTCCCTGCTGGCCGCATATCTTAAGAAGAGCGGTCATAGGGTGACGACTGCTGGATCGGCAGCGGAGATGTTCGTTGCTCTGGATCATGAAAACATCTCCCTCATCTTGCTCGATCTGGGTCTTCCCGATGAAGATGGAATCGCGCTGGTACGCCAACTCCGGACACGTTTGCAGACGCCGATCATCGTCCTGACGGCACGCCAAGGCCGGGACGACAAGATTAGCGCGCTTGAGGTCGGCGCAGATGACTTCCTCACCAAACCCGTCGACCCTGAAGAATTATCGCTCCGGGACGATAATATGCTTCGGCGGCTGTCGAATAGCGGTGGGATGCAGCGCGTGAGCGACGATCTGGAGAAGCTATTGTTCGCGGGATGGTCTCTGGATATTGCCGCGGATATTTTGCGTTCACCGGACGGCGAAGAGGTGAAGTTAACCCGCGCTGAGTTCGATCTCCTGACGGTATTGGCCAGGGCGCAAAATAGGGTTCTATCCCGTGCTTATCTCCTGGATGCGGTAAGCCGCGATTCAAATGAGGCAGGCGATCGGGTGATTGATGTGCTGATTAGCAGAATCAGAAAGAAAATCGAAACCAACAGCCGTAAGCCGCAAATCATCCACACCGTTGCCGGACGTGGGTACCGGTTAACAAGCTAATTTATGGAGAAGGTTTCCGCGTCGGGTTCGACGATCGCTTCAGGAAACGCACGCTCGATCTTTTCGACTGCGGAATCAATCGTCTGACCGGTCGGCACGGTAAGCCGGAATACTGTCATATCGAGAGAGGATAGTTCGACCTGCCCGATATCCGCAAAACCCATTTTACGGACATCGCT
The DNA here is from genome assembly GCA_027592155.1 of Pseudomonadota bacterium. Taxonomy (GTDB): domain Bacteria; phylum Pseudomonadota; class Alphaproteobacteria; order Rhodospirillales; family UBA2165; genus JAQCKY01. The sequence continues at coordinate 1,016 of JAQCKY010000321.1, read as the reverse complement.
CGAAAAATTCTGTGGCGGATCGATCTCCATAAACTTCGATGGTGTACCATCCGCAGCCGCCGCGTTGGGGGCAAACGACATTGGCCCGCCCAACAGCGCAATACCGACAATCGTCGCGGCCAACAGAGAATTACGTAAGGTCATTTTATTCCTCGATTTTATCCGTCGAATCTCCCACAGCCTTGTTAATGGAATTTGTCTTGAATGTATCCGCGTTGTGTATCGCTGCGTGGGCCAAGAAAGTGCGCGGGGTATCGCAAACTCAAAGTTTTTCGACTATTCATTGTTAACCTACCTCTCTCTATACTCGGCACCAGTTTCAATCTTCGATAATTGACGTAATCAATGTCCAAGCCCGCCCGCCGATGCGCTGTTATCACCCCCGTTGGTGATGACGAGGATGGATTTGCCGCCACGGAGGCATCCGTTAAGGCGGCAGCTGAGTATGACCGTGGTGGATATGAGGAAATCGTCCATATCAGGATAGATGATCCCCGCGGCAGCATGGGGGTGGCGCAGTCGCGAAACCTAGGACTATCGCGAGCGGCCGATGCCGGCGCAGACTGGGTTGCCTTCGTCGACTCAGGACATCAGTTGATGCCGAATGCCTTTCAACAAGTTACGCCGGCCCTTATGGCCTATGATGCGGTTTGGGGCGCCGTAGGTGCCTTCGATCCTGAATCGCAGCGGATGAGATTGGTGCGGGACACGATCCCGGCGTTTCAAGATTTACCGGTGCTTCTCCATCGATTACGCGATTTCTGGATGGGCTCGTTTTATTTCGCTAAATTGTCGGTGGAAAGGGAATTGCCGATTGATCCTGATCTCGGCGAATACGCCGAACTCGATCATTTGTTGCGTCTGTGGCATCGGTTTAAATGTCTCAAGACGGCCCAGATATTTTGCGTGTCGCCTACGCCACCTGCAATGTTGAGCGATGAGGCAAACAGATATATCGATCAGTTTATCTTCGACACCCCTCTCTTTGTGCCCGTTCGTTATCAAAACCGGACGGC
>JAQCKY010000320.1 GCA_027592155.1 Pseudomonadota bacterium | reverse complement strand
GTCAAAATGACGGGTACGAAATTCGGCTGCGGCGCCGGCCTGTGCGGCGCCTGCACGGTCCATATCGACGGCAAGCCGACCAGAAGCTGCATCACCGATGTCAGCGACGCGGCCGGTAAATCGGTAACAACGATTGAGGCCCTGTCGCCGGACGGGACCCATCCTTTGCAAAAAGCCTGGGTCGCCGAACAGGTCCCGCAATGCGGCTATTGCCAGTCGGGCCAGATCATGCAGGCAGCGGCTTTGCTGGAGACGACACCGAAGCCGACCCGCGAGCAAATTGTCGAGCATATGAACGGCAACATCTGTCGATGCGGCACCTATCCGCGCATTATCCGCGCCATCCAACGCGCCGCAAGGGAGGGCTAATCATGACTCTCGATGATATGAAAATCGATCAAGAAATTGCCGAACTCTACGAGAATTTGGATAGCGACGTCGTCCTGCCCGATGCCGGTGAACCAAGAATTTTTGCCCCGAGTGTGGCGGATGTCTCTCGGCGCGGCTTCCTGTTGGGCACGGCCGGTCTGACCTTTACTCTGTCGATGGCCGGCTGGCTGACCGCCAAATCTGGCGAGGCCTTGGCCGCGTCCGGAAAATCTCCGCTCACGGCCTGGGTGACCATCGGCACCGATAATTCCATCGTCATCATGTCGCCCGCCGCCGAGATGGGCCAAGGCATCTCCACCGCCCTGCCGATGGTGTTCGCCGAGGAACTGGACGCCGATTGGGCCAATGTCAGCGTCGCTCAGGCGCCGCCGATCCCCAAAATATTCGGCAATCCCGGATTTGGCGGCGGCGTCATCACGGTCGCCAGCCGCTCCACCAACGGCTATTGGGACAAGATCCGTCTGGCCGGCGCCCAAGCGCGCAAGGTTCTGTTGGACGCGGTCGCGGCAAAGTGGAGCGTGCCGGTCGGCGAGCTTTCCACCGAACCCAGCATGGTGATCCATAAAAAATCGGGCCGCAAAATCAGCTATGGCGAGGTCGCAGCCTTCACGACAATGCCGAAGGACCTGCCCGAGGTCGGCAAAGGCGATCTCAAAAAGGCCGCCGACTACCGCATCATCGGCCAGCCGGTCGATCGCTGGGATGTCCCCGCCAAGACCCGGGGCGCGTTCGAATATGGCATGGATGTGCAGGTGCCGGACATGCTCTACGCTGCGGTCGCCCGCACACCGGTCGACGGCGCCACGGTCATGTCGGTCAATGACGCCAAGGCAAAAGCCGTCAAAGGCGTCACCGGCGTCTTCAAGCTTCGCGACGCCGTCGCCGTCGTCGGCATGACGGTCGAAGGCACGCAAGCGGCCAAGGCCTTGCTGGAGATCGAATGGTCCAAGGGCAAGCCTGCCGGATATAATAGCGCCAAAGCGGTGCCGGAATATATCGCGCGGGGCCAAGACCTGGCGGACAAAGGATTGGATTTTGAGAAAATCGGCGATGCGCCGGGAGCGATAAAGGCCGCGGCCAAGGTCTATAAGGCCGATTACCAATCCGATTACACCTACCACGCCCAAATGGAGCCGATGAACATCACGGCCCAGGTCGGCCCTGACGGCAAGAGCGCCGACTTATGGGTCGGCACCCAAGCGCCGGGCTTGATGATGTTCGTCGCGTCCAAAATCCTGCAAACCGAAGTGCCGATGATCCGGGTCCATCAAAAGGGCCTGGGCGGCGGTTTCGGACGGCGGATTTATCCCGACCTTCTGGCCTATGGCCTCATTCTTTCCAAGATCACCAAAAAACCGATCAAGGTGATCTGGACCCGGGAAGACGATGTCGCGGCCGGTAAGTTACGGCCGATGTCGGCCCACCATCTCGAGGCGGGCGTCGACAAAGACGGGAAGATCGTCGGCTGGCACCACCGCATCGTCGCGGAATCGGTGATCGGCTATACCGGCCCGCCGCAGCGGCTTGAGAAGGCAAAAGGCTTGGACACCCTGACCCTCGAAGGGGCCAAGACGCTCTACACCATGCCGAACAAATCGGTCGAGTATCTGCGCGAGCACCGAAATGCCGCCCTGGCCGCATGGCGGGCCATCGGCAGCGGCTATAACAAGTTTGTGGTTGAAGCCTTCATCGATGAAATTGCCCATGACCAGGGCAAGGATCCCATCGAATTCAGGCTCGGCATGCTGACCGACAAACGCTCCCGTCACGTGCTCGAAGAGGTCGCCAAAATGGCCGATTGGGGCAAGAAACGGGACGGCCGCTATTTGGGACTTTCCTATGTCGATGTCTGGCGCACGCGAACGGCGGGCATTATCGAGCTCTCCCTCGTTAAAACGACCGGTGAGGTAAAGACCCATAATTTCTGGTCGGCGGTCGATCCCGGTCAGGTCATCAACCCCGATACGGTTGTCGCTCAGACGGAAAGCAACGTCATCTATGGTATCGGGCAGGCGTTAAAGGAGCGGATTACCTTCGATGACGGCGCCATCGAGCAGTCCAACTTCCATGACTACAACGTCATGCGCATGGCCGATGTGCCGGAAATCCACACCAAGGTTATTTCAACCAACAACAAGCCGACCGGCATCGGTGAAATTGCCCTGCCCTTGATGGGCGGCGCCATTTCAAACGCCATCTTCGCGGCGAGCGGCGTCCGGATGCGTCATATGCCTTTCACCCCCGAGCGGGTTTTGGCGGCGCTCAAAGCATAAACTAACGACCCACAAGCATTAGGGCTGCAGGTTTGTCCTGCAGCCCATTTTCTTTTGCCGGTCTCTCGAAACAATTCCAAACCGATGCGTTTCATTCTTGTAGAATGCGCGATTGTGTAACAAGATTTCGGCAAAATTAACCCGACAGGAGGGTGCGAAATGGCTGAAATATTTTTTGGACTTGGGGCATCCCACGGACCCCTGCTGAGTCTGCCCCCGGAGAGCTGGGAAGTGCGGGCGAACTTCGACCGTAACAACCCCGAGATGGCCTTCCGGGATGGGACCTTTGATTTCCCGGCCCTTCTTGAAGAGCGCAAGGACGACCGGGCCTTCTTCGAATCCCAGATCAAACTAGACGTCCGCACCGAGCGGTTTGAGCGCTGCCAAAAGCAACTGGATGCGCTGGGTGACCGGATCGAGGAAGCCGATCCCGACATCATCGTGATCGTCGGCGATGATCAGAAAGAATGGTTCTTCGAGGACATTCAGCCGCCCTTTGCCGTCTATTGCGGCGAGGGCATGACCAACCTCGCCTATGACGAGGAAGAGCGCGCCGACATGATCGAGGGCGGGCGGGAATCCATGCTCTACGCCTACCGGCCCCATGGAGACCAGACCTATCCCGTGGCCACCGAGCTGGCGCAACGGATCATCGATCAGGCGATAGAGGATGAATTCGATGTCACGGCGTCAATGGCGCAACCCCGCAACGTCGGCGGCAAGCTGCGCTCGGCGGGCCACGCCTACGGCTATATCTACCGCCGTATCATTCGCGACCGGCCGATCCCGATCGTGCCGATCCTCAACAACACCTTCTATCCGCCCAACCAGCCGACACCGAAGCGGTGCTTTGACTTCGGCCGTTCCATCGGGCGCGCCATCCGCAGCTGGGAGTCCGATCTGCGTGTTGCCGTGATCGCATCGGGCGGGGTCAGCCATTCCCACGCTACGCTTCCGTCATCCTGCATCTTCGTTGAGGACCGACCTGTCATGACCGAGCACCGCAACACCACCCATCTTGTCGGCAGTATCCCGTTGAACTCGTCGGCGGAAGTTTTCGAGACCGTCTGCCGTGAAATCGGCGGGGTGATCAAACGCCCGCCCGATGGCGAGACCGGCGCCCGCACCAAATGGATCAGCTTTCAGCGCCAGATGCTGGTGGACCACGAGGCGATGGAGCCCGATACCAGCATCCCCAAATTCGCCTTCACCCAATGGGACGGCAAGGTCATCCGGGAAGTGGAGCTGCTGAAACTGAAAGACGGCGTCGACACCGACAGCCTGATCTTTCCGATCGGCTATGCCGAGCACGCCATCGCGTCCTACGCGGATTTCCAACGGCTGCAGAGCAGCGGCGTGATCCCGGCGGATGTGCTTTTCCAGGTCAGCCTGCCGACCGCCTTCGCCACCGGCTACAACTATGTCAGCCCCAATGGCCGGGAAAAGTTCCTAGAAGTGTTTGAGCGCTCGATCGGTGTCGATGTCGGCAAGATCCTCGACGCGATCCCCCATGACCGCCTCTCGATCCAATGGGATGTCTGCCAGGAAGTGCTGATCTTCGAGAATTATTTCCCGAACCGTTCCGCCACCTACAAGCGGGACGTCTACGACCAACTGGCTCGC
>JAQCKY010000319.1 GCA_027592155.1 Pseudomonadota bacterium | reverse complement strand
CCGGATCGTCGTCAGCGTCGCCGCGGATATGCGTTATGTTGGACAGGAACATGCCGTGACGGTTGATTTAGCCATGCGCCTTTTTGTGAAAAAGGACTTCGCTGCGATCAAACGGGCTTTCGACCGGGTTCACGCCCGCCGTTATGGGACATCCGCACCCGAGGAAAAGGCACAGATTGTGAGCTTGAGAACATCCGTGGCGGGACTTTTGAAGAAACCGCCAATCGACCGCATTGAAAGCGGCGGCGAAAAGCCGGCACGGGGTGCCCAAACCGGACAGCGCAAAGTTTACATGGGCGGTGATCGTCCCGTCGATACGCGGCTATATTCCCGGGACGCCTTGCGCGCTGGAAATATTGTTCGGGGCCCGGCGCTTATCGAAGAGGATTCCTCAACCGTGGTGCTCCGCCCGAAAGACCGAATGGTCGTCGATGAGTACGGTAATCTAGTGATAAGCGTTGGGGGAATGTCATGAGCAAACGGCCCCGTTCAACAAATCCCAAAACCGATCCGATCATAACCGAGATCATCCGTAACGGACTGCTCGGTGTCACGGGCGAGATGAAAACCAATCTCACCCGGACCGCCTATAACATGATCATCTATGAAGCCCTCGATTTCACTGTCGGGCTTTACACCCCGGAAGGTGAGACCATCTCGATTGGGCTTGGGCTGCCGATGTTCATTCGGGGGATGGCGGAAACGATCAAAGCTAAGATTGCCCATTTCGGTTATGACGGCATGAAGCCGGGCGATATCCTGATCACCAACGACGCCTATACGACCGGCAGTCATCTGAATCATGTGACGCTTACGCTTCCCATTTTTCATGAAAGCAAGCTGGTTGCCTTTGCCTGTTGCATGGCCCACTGGCTCGACATTGGCGGCACAATCGGCGGGATCACGCGGGATATTTTTTCCGAAGGCCTGCAAATTCCGATCATGAAACTTTACGACCGGGGGCGGGAGAATAAAGATCTCACAGCCCTGATCCGCATGAATGTTCGTCTGCCTTCGCTGGCAATGGGGGATCTTCGGGCTCAGGTCACGGCGGTTAAAACCGGTGAGAGAGGAATTCTGGATCTCGTTGATCGGTATGGCCGCAAGGCACTTAACTCATCCATTGCCGCAATCATGGACCAGTCTGAGGCCGCCGCTCGTGCCCAGACGCTCAAAATTCCGGATGGCGTCTACGAGGCTGAATCCTTTATGGACGATGACGGCATCGACATCGGAACCGCCATTCCGATTAAAGTCAGGATTGAGGTCAAAGGAGACGAAGTAACGATCGATTTAACGAACGTTTCCAAGCAAGTACGCGGGTTTTTTAATTCTGGAATTACGACGGGGCATGCCTGCGCTCAGGTCGCATTTAAGTGCCTGACCTCGGGCACCGACTACCCCATCAATGAGGGGGCGTTTCGGAACCTCACGACAATTGTGCCGCCGGGCCGCGTGATTAGTGCGGTGAAGCCCGCGCCAATGCGATGGTGGATGACCTTTCCGATGACCATCGTGGATACGATCTTTAAGGCGATGGCGCCGGCGATACCGGATCGCGTGATTGCCGGTCACCATGCCGACCTCGTCGTCAGCCAAATCCACGGACTTGATCCCAAGACGAAGCAGTTCTTCATCGGTGGGTTTGGCCCCCAAGGCGGCGGATGGGGCGCAAAGCAAAGCGAAGACGGCGTCAGTGCCACCGTTTGCATCAACGATGGCGACACGCACAACAGTCCTAACGAACAGGTCGAGGCGAAACTGCCCATCTTGGTCGAAAACACCACCTTGATCCCGGATTCGGGTGGCGCGGGCCACCGCCGGGGTGGGTTAGGGGTCGAGAAAATCGTCACCGCACGGGTGCCGCTCAGCATGAACGCGCAAGTCGAACGGGCCCATTGCGCCCCTTGGGGCCTGGCCGGTGGTGGTGACGCGATGGGGAATGCCGTCGATCTTCGCCTCGGTGGTGTCTGGCTCGAGGATGCACCGAACGCCAAGGTCTTGGCGGCGGATCTCGAAGCGGGCGATGCGTTCCGAATTCGATCCGGCGGCGGCGGCGGATTCGGCTCGCCGAAGCGCCGCTCGGCGAAGAAAGTCGCAGAGGACGTCAAACAAGGTTACGTCACTCTCGACTCGGCAAAGAAACTTTATGGGGTGATCGTTGATCCCGATAGTTTCGAGGTCGATCAGAAGGCGACCAAGAAGCTACGGTCGGCTAAACCCAAGAAGAAAAAGCGCTAGCCGGTTCTAGTAGCCTGTCTCTTTGTCGACTTCCTGCAACAACGAATCTCCGGCCTCAAACCGCCGGATATTCTCGACGATTTGGGGCGCCAGTTGGGATACCGGGGGCCGCCGTGCGACGTGAGGCATGACGGTGATCTTCGGATGATCCCAAAGCGGGCTTTCCGGGGGTAGGGGTTCCGGTGTGTGGGCGTCCAGTGCAGCGTAGGAAAGCTGCCCCGAATCCAGGGCCGCGATGAGGTCCTCAACGACGACATGCTCGCCGCGCCCGATATTCACGACCATCGCGCCCTTCGGCATCATCGCAAAAGTTCGCGCACAGAGGATGCCATTGGTCTCCGCGGTCAGCGGCAGCAGGCAGACGGCGATATCGGTCCTGTTGAGGAAGGCTTCCAACTGATCGGGACCGTGGAAGTTCGGGATACCGTCATCCTTCGCGGTCCGCGTCCAACTCGCGACGTTGAATTCGAGTTGCTGAAGTATCTTTGCCGGCGGCCGCGCCATCGTGCCCAAGCCCAAAAATCCAACGCCCCGATCTTCCGGGCGAAGCTGATCCACCGGCTTCCATTCTTTCGCGGCCTGTCGGGCCTCATATTCAGGCATGTTGCGGTGGAGTCTGAGCACATGCATGACGGTATATTCCGTCATCATCGGGTCACCGCTTGTCGGCTCTAACTTGCCGAGCGGGACATCGGGGATTTTGGGATGGCGAATGAACCCGTCGACGCCGGCCTGCCGGGTGAGCATGGCTTTTAGGTTCGGGAACGCCGGGAACTCATCAAAATTGGGACGGCCAAAGGCGATATATTCTATATCGTTCGCATCGCCGACATCAGGCCAAAACCGGACCTCCAGATCGGGCAATTCCTTGGTAATCGCGGCGCGCCAAATTTCCGCATCGCCGGTTAGAATATTCGAGATCAAAAGCGCCACAGGCGGCCTCCCTGTTGTCGAGCAGAAAATCGAATAGTTGACCGGCAGCCCAATTCCATCAAACACAAAATTAAATCATGATTTCGAGCCGTTACCGTTCCGCTGGGCCGTAATGTTGTTCCGTCCGGTCTCCAAAAGAGACTGAACCTGCGCGTCGGGTTCGGAAAAAGCGTGAATAGCTTCTCCGATGAGAGGTTTCATACTCTGCGGAAATCCAATCGCCATTCCCGATGGCGTTCGAAACAGGACATGGCCCTCCAGCGATGGGGTTTCCTGGATTATTTTGGTAAAGCTTTCCAACAGCATGAAATTGATGACGTCGTGAAAAAGATAGACGCAATCCTCAGCTGCGACCGGCTTGATGGCGCCGAAGTCGAGATTTTGCTGTTCATTGGTATGCCCGCCATCGATGAACGCGAAATCGATGGCGCCGTCCAGATGGATCCGGGCGACCTCGGCGACTTGTTCGGGGCTTCTCGCATTCACGGCGATGAGGTTGAGATCGAAATCCGAGGCAATTTGATTGGTCAGCCGAATTCCTTCTTCTTCCTCTGGCCGGGGACAGGCGTCAATGGCAACCACACGCGCGTCGGGATTCAGGATCGACAAGGCGAGCGTGCTCCACCCAAACGCGTTTCCAACGACAAAGATGTTCTTGGGCCGGTAGTGGGAAAACAAAGCATCGAGAAAATAGATTTCGGCAATCGCAATTCCGCCACCCTTCGCCGCGCGTTTTTCATCCGCGATGAAATAGGTGAAGGGAATATCGGCCCAACTATGCCCTGGAAAATGTAAGGGGCTTAGTCCCGTCTGTACCGAATATCCATAGGCTTCGTATATATTGACAAGCTTAACGAAGGCGTTCATGGCGGTCTTGTTTCCGAAGCACTTACGGCGCCGAGGAGACGACCCGGCACCCGACCTTTTTTTCCGTGAGGTTTTTGCAGAGAGCGCGGGCAGAATCCCGGTCCGCAATGGGACCAACCAGCAGACGGTAAATCACCCGGTCCGCCCCAAGGTTCGCGGGCAGAACCGTGAGCTCAAGGTCGCTCAGCAAGGCTTGATGTTTCAATTTCAACTGCGCCCATTCTTCGCGAACGTCGTCGGCAGAGCGACGGGA
>JAQCKY010000318.1 GCA_027592155.1 Pseudomonadota bacterium | reverse complement strand
CCACCATCGCGGCCCTTTCGGGCAGCAATGGCGGAGGGAATCCGACAAAAAGTGAGATTTGGCTGGGGCGGGAGGATTCGAACCTCCGAATGCCGGTATCAAAAACCGGTGCCTTAGGCCACTTGGCTACGCCCCAATCTTGAGAATCGACGGCAATCTAATCGGAAACGAGGGGACGGGCAACCGCTAGCCGCCATCAAAAGAATGCATTTGCCAAATCGGTACGATCGAGCAACGGACCGGCGGCAATCCACCACCCAGGATACCGTTCCCCAAGTGTGATTGCGCCTTGTTCTGCCTCTGCCTGGGTGCCGAAAATTGCAAAGGCCGTGGCCCCGCTACCGGAAAGCCGCGATAGCTTGGCGCCGGATAGGGCATTAAGTTCGCTGACAGCCTGATCGATGACGGGCGCGAGGGAGGCAGCGGGGGCCGCAAGGTCGTTTTGTTGTTCCCGTAAGGCGTCGATCAGGTTCGACGAAAAGTCGTATTCCCCACCTGGTGCCGAAAAGGGGGTGGATCGGGCACGAAAAACCTCAGGGGTGGAAACGGCGATACCTGGGTTGGCGAGGACCAGCCAAACATCCGGCAGGATGATTGGGGGACCGATTATCTCGCCAATGCCTCTGACGATGGCAGCGTGACCGGTGAGGCAAATTGGTACGTCGGCGCCCAACGACAGGGCGAGCTTCATGAGTGCGTCGCGGGGCGGTGTTGCCTTCCAAAGACGGCATAGGACCGCCAACGATGATGCCGCGTCGGCGGATCCGCCACCGATCCCAGATGCGACCGGCAGGTTTTTCTCAAGGATGAGATGGGCGCGGGGTACGATACCGAGCAGATCGGCGAGTCCCTCGGCGGCACGTAGAACCAGATTACCGGGGCCTGTTTCCAGGCCCGCGGCGAAAGGGCCCTCAATGGTCAGGGAGAGAATCTCAGCCGGCTCGGCGGTGACCCGGTCGCCAATCCCCGCAAAGGCCATCAAGGATTCCAACAGATGATAGCCGTCATCCCGCTTGCCTGTGATGTGCAGGAATAGATTAATCTTTGCCGGCGCCGGAAGGGTGATCGGCTTTGTCATCGCTACGCGCCGCGTCCGTTGATTACTTTTTTGGTTTAAGGGGCGGTAGACCTTCTTTGATCTTTTTCTCGATCTTGGGGATCAGATCTTTCTCGGGCTCGAGGCTGAGGGCCCGCCGCCACTGAAATTCAGCTTCGATTTTTCGGCCCGCGTGCCACAGAACATCGCCCAGATGATCATTGATCACGGGGTCTTCGGGGCGCAGTTCTACCGCCCGTTCCATCTGTTTCACCGCACCTTTGATATCGCCCAGTTGGTAAAGCACCCAACCCAGGCTATCGACGATATAGCCGTCACGGGGACGGCGTGCGACCGCTTGTTCGATCATCCCGCGGGCTTGGTCGAGGTTCTTACCAAGCTCTACCCAGCTATATCCCAGATAGTTGAGAACGAAGGGCTGGTTGGGTTCTAACTCTAACGCTTTCAAAAAATCTTTCTCCGCTTGATCCCATTTCTTGAGGCGTTCGTGAGCAATGCCGCTGGCATAGAGGATCGACCAATGACGCTTGGTGATTTCTGGGATCCGGCTCTTGGCACTGTTATAGGCGTCGGCGGCTTCCTTGTAGCGTTCACGGCGGCGCATGATATCGCCGAGACTTACCAGCGAGTCGTACCGGTCCTTACGTTCCTCGGCCATTGCACTCAGCGTTTTGACCGCTTCGTCCGTCTTGTCGAGAGAGTCCAAGTTTGACGCAATCCGCAGCCTGGCTGTCCAGGAATAAGGCGTTCCCGCCTCGACGGATCGATAAGCGGCGATTGCATCTTCGAGGCGGAGGTTGGATTCTAAAATCTTGGCCACGAGAATCTTGGCCATCGGAAATTTGGGTTTTACTCCCAGCGCCAGCTGGGTGAAGAGCGCGGTACCGATGTTGTCTTGCTGGCGCAAGGAGCCCGCGAGACTGAACAAGGCCTCTGCCAGGCCATCAAGGGCGGTGGCCACCGGACGCGGCGGTTTTCCGCCCGATTTCAGTCGCTTATAAGCGTCCTCCAGCATCGGAGAATCCGGATTTTCCGCCATATAGGCGTCGTAAAGGGCTCTTGCATCGTCTTGACGACCGCTACGTTCATAGAACGATCCCGCCAATAAGGTGAGGCGCAGGTTCGGTACGGTCCTGCTTTTCGCGGCGGCATCATAACGGGCGGCGGCTTTCTCGGTTTGACCGGCAAGGTCGCTGATCAATCCCAGATGGGCACCGCAGAGCACAGCAACCCCGTCGTTCGAGAGGTTGTTTTCCAAAGCAGCCAGCGCATCCTCGACCTTGTTTTGACCCATCAACAACCATGAGCGGATGAGGGGTAAGGCGAAGAGGTTTAGACCGGCGGCCGGTAGGCTGGAAAGCCGCTCAACTGCGGCATCGAAATTGCCCGCCTTGGCATCCCGAACGCTGAGGGCGAGGTGAGCGAGATCGACGTTTTCTTTGGTTTCAGCCAAGAGCCTCTCTGCCAGGCCAAATCCTTCGTTGGCGCGGCCACTGCTCGTTAGCAGCAGAAAAGCACGACGCAGCAGTTCTGGGTTCTTGGGATCCCGTTCGAGGACCGAGAGGAAATAGTCGGATGCCTTGGAGGGATCTCGCCGGAATTGAGCGTGACGGCTGGATAGATAGGCCCCCGCTAATGACCCGGATTTGGCATCATCACCGGTCGCGGCGATGGCCGGTGACTGCCCAGGTGGAGGCAGGATGGTTAAAACGCCGCCAAGGATGGTAAGGACGGCAAAACGTTTTCTCGTGGTCATAGCGCGCGAGAACCTTCGGTCGAATTTCTTATTCATATACGTTCCCCATGGGACGTGCCGCTAAGGCGGCACGCGATGCTATCGCCACTTTGGTGCGGGCCAGTGTACCCGGGACCCCGCTGTACACAAGAGGCAAAGCTTGTCGCCAATCATCACAATTATTTCAACAGTTTACATGTTGGGATAGTTTGGACCTCCGCTGCCTTCCGGTACGGTCCAGGTCGTGTTTTGGTAGGGGTCCTTGATGTCGCAGGTTTTACAGTGGACGCAGTTCTGGGCGTTGATCTGAAACCGTGTCTCGCCGCCCTCCTCGATATACTCATAGACCCCGGCGGGACAGTACCGCGCCTCTACGCCACCGTAAGCCGCGAGACTAGTCGTTACCGGTAAGGTGTCGTCGGCAAGCTTCAGATGAGCCGGTTGATTTTCCTCGTGATTGGTATTGGACAGAAAGACGGACGACAATTTGTCGAAGGTGATTTTTCCGTCGGGTTTTGGATAATCGATGGCACGGCTGTCCGCGGCTTTCTTAAGTTGGGAATGGTCCGCTTTGTGGTGGAACGTCCAAGGTGCGTTTCCGGCAAACACATAAGTATCGATCGCCGAATAGGCCATGCCCACCCAAAATCCCCAATGGAAGGCGGGACGGATATTGCGTACTTTGCGCAACTCAGCCCACATCCAGCTGGATTTGAGCGCCGTCGGATAGGCATCCAGCTCACCTTGACCCCCGGCCTGAACCGCCGCAAAGGCGGCCTCGGCAGCAGTCATTCCCGATTTCATGGCGGTATGAGTGCCTTTGATTTTGGGGACATTGAGAAAGCCCGCGGCATCGCCGATCAGTCCGCCGCCCGGAAATGTCAGTTTGGGAATCGATTGAAACCCTCCCTCGATCAGCGCGCGCGCGCCGTAAGATATCCGCCGTCCGCCTTCGAAAATCGGTTTAATCGCCGGATGCAGTTTGTAGCGCTGCATCTCGTCGAAGGGACTCAAATGGGGATTTTGGTAATCGAGACCGATGACGAATCCAACGGCAACTTGGTTATCCTCCAGGTGGTATAGGAACGAGCCGCCATAAGTCGATTTGTCGAGAGGCCAGCCCACGGTGTGGACGATTCTGCCGGGATGGTGCTGGGCCGGGTCGACTTCCCACAATTCCTTGATGCCAATGCCATAGGTTTGCGGATCGGCCTCTTCATCAAGTCCGAATTTCGCGATCAGAGATTTGGAGAGCGAACCCCGGCAGCCTTCGCCGAATAAGGTGTAACGAGCCCGGAGTTCAACGCCGGACTGATGCAGGTCGGTGGGGTTGCCGTCTTTGCCGATTCCCATGTCGCCGGTGGCAATGCCGGTCACCGTTCCATTCTCGTCGTACAGTACTTCAGCGGCGGCAAAGCCTGGGTAAATCTCGACCCCCATTTCTTCGGCCTGTTCGCCGAGCCAGCGACAGAAATTGCCCAGGCTGATGATGTAGTTGCCTTCGTT
>JAQCKY010000317.1 GCA_027592155.1 Pseudomonadota bacterium | reverse complement strand
ATATGAATTTTGATGGCAAGGATGACGTTCTCCTGTATCACCCTTCCGACACTGGTCCGCATCGGCTGGTGATGCTGATCGCACAATGACCGCTGGAAAGCCCAAGACGTCGAGCTATATGCTCGCTGAACCGATGGCCTCCAAAGGCGAACTGTGACGGCATGATCCTGCTTTCCAATCGCGCACTGATGCGGCGGATGCGCCTGGATGTTTGGGATATCCGCGGCTTCGATTACAAGAGCGGCATCGGCGCCAAATACGTTGGGCCGAAGAGTTCGCGGCAGCTGCCACCGGAGCCTCGGTATTTCAGCATCCGTCGCTCTTTCGAGGAGTCGAGCAACCTAAGCTGAAAATAGAGCAGCACTGTGCGGCACTGGGGTCGGTCTTTGAAATGAGCTTTTCACTCTGGCGCCGACGTATTTCTGCGTGAGATGGAAGAGTCGCTGAAGGTGTACGAGCAGCGCACCGCATTGACGGACAAGACCGACCACTTTGCCAGTAGACTTTTTTTCAGGTTCAACGAAGCGCATGCAGCACGTCGGCGGGAAGAATGGTCGCTATCGTTGGTTTCATGGTTCCCGATCGCCTCAGCCATAAGGCTGGCACGACGGAGCGGCCCCGGACGAACGGCGCGTTGGAGATTCTGCGCTTCAGCTCCGCGGCATGTCTTGCCGCTTGAGAATCGTTTGCCTGCCACTTGACTTCACCCACCAACACGTTTCGTCCGTCCAGCGACTCGGCGACGACGTCGAATTCCTGTGCGCTGCCGTTCGCCCCGGTTCCCCACCAGCGTGTGGCGGCCCCCCACTGAAGGCCTCCCACGTTGAGGAATGGAACCGAATGACGTGTGAGGTCTTCCCATATGCCTGCCGTATGTGCGGCAAAGTCGGTGTGCAGCAGTGACTCGACGGGCTCCATAATGCCCATCTCGAGAACGGATTGATTGGGTTGCACAAAACGAAAGTAGAACCGGAGAAATGGGTCGTTCAGTGAGTATAGCGTCCGCTTGCTTGATTTTGGGTTTTCCCCAAATGGTACTTCCCGACGGACGTAGCCCAGCTCGACGAGATTGCCGAGAGGGCGGGAGAGGCTCCCTGCCGGCTTGCCCATACGCCCCGCAATCTCTGAGAGCCGGTGGCAGCCGCCGCCGATCAGGGACAGCAGTGAGAATGCCTGACCGGTTGTGCGCAATTCGTCGAGCAGCAAACGCGGCGGCTCTTCGTGTAGAACGCCTTTGCAGTCCAGGATTAGCTCACGAGCGGCGGCGAGCCCCCCTCCGTGAGGCTGAGCCAGTTCCCAGTACCGCGGCACTCCTCCCCACAAGGCATAGGCCTCGATTGCCACATCGTCGTGAAGATCCAGCGCATCAGGAATCCAACCCGCCCGAAGGGGCTCAACGCGCAGGATCTCGCGCGCCCGACCGTAGAGCGGCGCCGTGCGATCCAGGACAAGTCCCTGCATCATGCGCTGAGAGGATCCGCACAGCACGAGGTTGATATTCTTCTTTCCCTGCGAATCCAGGTAGCCCTGCAGCAGGCTCGGCAGGTCCGGCGCGTTATGTGCCAGATAGGGGAACTCGTCCAGGATCAGATTGAGTCTATTTGTGGCGCGCCCCCGTATTCCCTTCAGGAGCGCATCCCATGTTGGATAGTGTGCGCTAGCGAATCCCGGGAAAACACGCTCCACAACCTGTGCCAATGCCTGAATCTGAAGCGGGGCTTCGCGTTGATCGGCCAGAAAGTAGATATCGTCCCCGCCCAGGACATTCTGGATGAGCGTGGACTTCCCGCACCTGCGGCGGCCGTAGACGACGGCTAACTCGCCGCCAGGGGCGGCAAGAACGCCTCGTAAACGTCGCTGCTCCTCATCGCGATTCAAAAAAGGCAACTTCATGCAGAGAAGCATGTATAAGAAACATCATGTTTGTAAAGCACGTTATTGCGCCTCGGGACAGATTAAGGACGGACCTATGGCCAATTGTCCTGTTGAGCGCGAGATTTTTTCTTGTTCTCGAGCGCTGCCTCCGCAGCTCTTATCTGTTTGCGGAGCCGGCGGTCGGCGGCAAATTTGTCGCGAGAGATCGGGACCGCGTCTCAACAATCAAGACGTTGCCGCGCGGCAACGAGCGAGCTCGTGAACTGATCAATGAGACCGCTTTTTCTTTTCCCCGGCCCGTAACGGGCAACCGGCGCTTGGCAGGCCGAGAATCGCCGCAAACGCGAGGCTTGGCAGCGAACACTATAATCTTTGCAATGTCACACAGCGCCGCAATGAGCGTCCACGATACGTTGGACCCTAGGCGCAAAATAACAGAACTCTGGCGTTACCATATCGTCCCGTTTGCCAGCATCATCCAGATAACGCACCTGAACGATTTCCTTCAGATTGGGATTTCGCTCGAATTCGGCGGCTTCGTCTACCGTCATGGGGCCACCTTGCAGGTTCAGCGAATGAACTGAAGCTTCGGACAGCCGGTTGTAATATTCCGGTTTGGTGGCGCAAAGATAGCGTTTCGCAGCAACGTGATAGCGGACGCAATCAGTGATCAGGGTCGGGAAAAATGCCTCCAACACCTTGGCACCGGCTTCTTCGTGGTGACGATCTTCGGTATCGTCCATCTGGAAGGCGCCAAATTCGCTGGTGAAGTGCCCAATGTCATGCAGCAAAGCGGCGACAATGATGACTTCTGACTGGCCCGAATTTTCCGCCATCGTGGCACCCTGAAGCATGTGCTGAGCCATGGTCACCCGCTCCCCCAGGTATTCCTCGCCGCCGCGCCGGTCAAAAATGTCGCCCAGAAAAGCGACAATATTTTTCGGTGTCAGCGGATCAAATTTCGTTTCTGTCATTGGGCTGCCGGTGTTTGAGTTGAACCCGAGGCTGCCAACGTAGATAGCAAACCATCTTTATCCGCATAGCACCCCTGAAGCCATCGCGTGCCAGCGCCGGAATATCCATTGCGTGCGTGCAGAACCCGCGTGTTGTCGACGACAAAGCTCTCGCCTGGATTGAGTCTGAACGTGACCTCCATCGCCGGGTCGTCAATGATCTCTCCAAGACGGCGATACGCGGCGTAATAGGTTTCCATCCGGTCGAACGGCACGTCGGTTATGGCGGCAGTTGAACGATTGTTAAAAAGCACGCCGCTCAGCCCTCCATCAGGTGCCAGTTCGATCATTGGACGGCGGGATCGCAACGCGACACCGGCCTCGCCGGCATATTCAAACCTCGCGCAATGCCGAGAAAGCACGTCAAACCATTCTGGGTTTTCGTCGCGCAGGCGCTGTGCGGATGCAAACCCATCCACGACCATGTTTTCCCCACCCGCGGCAGAGTTTTCCAGACAATACAGGACCTGAATCGTTGGCACAGGATCGCGATATGGGTTATCCGTATGCGCCTGAAGACCAAGGCCTGTGTAGGCAAGGTTTGTCGGGTTCACCTCGGTGCGAACTTCAAAATGCCGCCCGTAATTGGTTTCGCGAACAAATCCAAACAGATCAACAACATTCATCAAGGCCCGATCTTCCACCGGGCCGGCGTTCAGTTTTCCAAATCCATACCGTGTAATCTGCGTCAGCCAAGTGTGCAGCGCGGCGGAGTTGTTTTTGACGTCAGAATACTCGGCGACGGGCAGGGTGGCCATCAATTCACTGCCCCAAGTCCGGATGTGGGGCGCGGTCCAGCCAGTCTCCTTGGGGGTGGACCGGTCATAGCTGTGATCCATCAGCCAACCGATGTCGTAGGCAATGTTCTTGTCTTCCGGCGAGAACGTCAGGCGTAGTTTTGTCTCCTCCAGTGTGGCCGCCCGTATCGTGGTGTCCGCCGGAATATCGCGCAGTGCGATCAGCCGTTGCCCGTTGCCGGGGGCACGCGTTGTTTCGTCCCAGGCATTGTCCCGTAGCCAGACCGCATGAAAGCGGGCGGTTTGGCCCAGCGCGGTCAGGCTAAGGATGGTTCCGTCGGGGCTAAGCGTGAAGCGGGTCATGGCGGGCATTCGCAATAGATCTGAGTGACGTTTCTGTTTCAGTTTGCCAGATCTTGCCACAAACACAATTTCGATAGACTCGATCCGAGCATTGGAATTCTTTGCGCTTAAACCCGCTTGAACGGTCGGAGATCTGCCCGGTTTTTCGCTGGAAATGCCTAAAACATCGGTTGACCACTTTCGCGAAAACAAGCATCGTGAATGCCTGATATTCTTTTCTGCATGAGATCGTTCTCAAAAACATTCTGTTTGTTTGTTCTCGCCGGAAGCCTCGTCGATTCCCTGATGGCGGAAGAGCCAAAGAGCAAGAAAGTGGTCGAGATTCC
>JAQCKY010000316.1 GCA_027592155.1 Pseudomonadota bacterium | reverse complement strand
GGCTTGAGGGGCACCGCGCAGGCGCCGACGTCGCCGCCAAGCCTGGATATTGGCGCGGAACATCAACGCGCTTGGGGTAACAACGAGCGTTAGGATGGTGGCAAATCCCAGCCCGAACACGATTGCGGTCGCCAACTGGGTCCACCATTGGGTCGACGGCGCACCGACGGATATTTCCCGCGTCACGAAATCAATGTTGGTGCCGAGAACCATCGGCATCAGACCCAGAATGGTCGTCACACTGGTCAGCAACACCGGGCGCATACGTTGGGCGCCGGTACGCAACACCGCTTCCATAGGATCCTTCACCGTCTTGATGACCTGATCGAAGGTATCGATCAGCACGATGTTGTTGTTGACGACGATCCCGGCCAGCGCAATGACGCCCACCCCGCTCATCACGATGCCGAAGGGCTGATCGGTGATCAGCAGACCGATGAAGACGCCGATGGTCGACATCACAACGGCTGAGAGGATCAGGAACGCCGAATAGAAGCTGTTGAACTGGGTGACGAGAATGATCGCCATCATAAAAAGTGCGACCAGAAATGCCTTCGACAGGAACTCCTGGGCCTCCCGTTGCTCTTCGTCCTCTCCCTTGAAGCCGATATCGATACGGCTGTCCAGGTTGAGCGTTTTCAGCCACTCGGTAACTTCCGCCACCTTATCGCTGGGTAAAATTCCCGGCTCGACATCCGCCTTAACCGTCATCACCCGCTTGCCGTCGACCCGTTGAATATCGCCGACGCTCGGCTTGGCCGTTCGGGTGACAAAGTTGCTTAAGGGAATCCCGCCCGCGCTCGTTGGGATTCGAATTTGGTCGAGCTGATGGATGGTCCGGTAATCGACGGGGTAGCGGACACGAATCTCCACCTCGTCCCGGGTGTCGTCGGGGCGGAATTCATCAAGTTTGATCCCGGAGGTCGCGAGGCGAATTGCCTGACCGATGGCGTTGACATCGACGGAATATTTATAAGCCTGCGCCCGATCCACCTCGATCACCCAATCGATCCCCGGCAAGGGCCGTGAGTCCTCAATCGCGATGAGCCCGGCGATATCCTTTTCCAGACCCTCGCGGATCTTTCGAACCGCGGGGATCAAGAGTTCGGGGAACCGGGAACTCAATTGGATCTGGACATCCTTACCGGTCGGCGGCCCCCCTTCCTCTTTCCGGGCATCGATAATGATGCCGGCCAAGTCAGCGGTGCGCTCCCTAACATCGGCCAGAATAACGTCGGCCTTCCGGCGCAGCTTCCAATCGGTGAATTCCAGGTTGATCGTACCGATGATGTCTTCGGCCTCTTCGTTCCGCTCAGGCTTTCCGGTACGTGTGTAGACGGTCTGGAACTCGCCCATATTGACGATCCGGTCTTCGATCTCCCGCATCAGGGTATTCTGCTCGAAGATCGACAGATTGCCGCGGGCCCGAACCTGGAGTTTCGCATTCCGAGGTTCCACGTTGGGAAAGAACTCCACGCCCCTACCATGGGTCGCGTAGAACCATTGGGTTCCGATCAACAACATGACGGCGGCGAGAAGAATCCGACCCGGGTAGCGAAGGGCACCCCGGAGCACCGCCAAATAGGCACCGGTAATTCCGCCCACGGTCGATAAATCGCCCTCCTCGCCGGCCGAAATAACCCGCATCATCTTTGCGTCGACGGCGCCGGGACGCCCGAAGATCGAACCGAGCGTCGGAACAAAAATCAGGGCCATGACCAAGGACGCCGCCAATGTCGCCAACAGGGTGATCGGCATGAACTTCATGAACTCGCCGACAGCCCCCGGCCAGAACACCAAGGGCAAAAAGGCGACGAGAGTGGTCGCCGTCGACGCCGTGATCGGCCAGGCCATGCGTTTGGCCGCCATGCCATAGGCAGCGCGCGGCGTCTCTCCGGCGACCATCTTCCGGTCGGCGTATTCCGTGACGACAATTGCGCCGTCGACCAACATGCCAACAGCCAGGATCAAGCTGAACAGCACGACGATGTTCATGGTGAGACCGAGGCCCGCCAAGACCAAAATGCCGGTCAGAAACGAGCCCGGGATGGAGATGCCGACCAACAATGCGGAGCGCAATCCAAGCGCCGCCACGATGACGATCATCACCAACACCACCGCCATCAGAACATTATTCTGCAGATCGGTCAGCATGTCGCGTATGTCGTGGGACTTGTCCTGGGAAAAGTCGACGGAGATCGCCTCTTTCAGCGCGTTCGGCCAGGCTCCGCGCTCCGCCTCGACGACGGCCCGCACCTGCTCGATGGTTTCGATGATGTTCTCACCGGTCCGTTTGGAGACTTCCAGCGCGATGGCCGTTTTTCCGCCCACTCTGGCAAAACCATCGGGATCCTGAAAGGTGCGCCGGACCTCGGCGACATCCCGCACCCGGATGACCGCATCGCCCTTGCTGACCAACGGCATATTCAAAATGTCCGCGGCGGTCTTGAACAGCCCCGGCACCTTGACCGAAAACCGGCCCTTGCCGGTATCTTGGCGTCCAGCCGCCACGATCAAATTGCTGTTTCCCATGATCTCGATTGCGGTCCTGGCATTAATGCCATAGCTCTCCAGCTTTACCGGATCGACAATCACTTCGACCATATCCTCGCGGTCGCCCGCGATCTCCGCCTTCAGAACCGTGGGAATCCGCTCAATCTCATCACGCAAATCCCGGGCGACGCGCACCAAGGTACGCTCGGGCACATCGCCAGCAATGGTGACGACCAGGATCGGGAAGAGACTGAGATTTACTTCCTCGACCACCGGCTCTTCCGTGTCCTCGGGCAAATCCGGTTTGGCGGCATCGACTTTCTCCCTCACATCGGTGAGCGCCAAATCGGCATCGAATCCCGCGTCAAACTCAAGCACGAAAGACGCGCCGCCTTCGAAACCGGCGTTCCTCATCTCTTTCAGCCCCTCGATGGTCCTGAGCTTCTCCTCCAACGGGCGCACGATAAGCCGCTCGGAATCTTCCGGTGAAATGCCGTCGTGAGACGCCAACACATAGATGATGGGAATATTGATGTCGGGCTCGGCCTCTTTGGGAATTGAGACAAACGCAACACTGCCCGCAATCAGGATAAAGACGAGCGCGGAAATGATCGTGCGGGATCGGTCCAACGCGGCATCAATCAAAGCGTTCATGACTTCGGACCGACCTGTTTTTCGGACAGCCTGGCGGTGTCCGGCACCATGCGAACCTTTTGTCCGGGGCGGACGAATTCCTGCCCGACGGTGATCACCCGAACCCGATCCGGCAGGCCGGAAACCCAGACACCTTCCGGCGTGTCGGAGTCAATCTCGACGGGATAAAAGAGCACAATGCCCTCGCCATCCACGGCTTTAACCCCGACTTCGCCTGAATCCGACAACGTCAGAAGCGCCGGAGAAATCATGTGAGCGCGGGCCTCGCTTGAGGGGATCCGCATCTCGGCGGTGAGACCATCCGTCAGAGCGCCATCGGAATTATCCACCGTGAGTTCAACGCGAAAGGTACGGGTTGACACCGAGGCAACCGACGAAATGCGTGTGATCTTTCCCTGCACGCGAGCACCGGTGACCAATCGTGCTTGCGCCGTGATCCCGATTTTCACCTTGCCGATATTGCGATCCGTAACCTCGCCGACGACCAGAATGGGAGACAGATCGATAAAGCTTGCCAGCGGATCGCCGATATCCACAAAATCGCCGACTTCGACCAGACGAGATTCCAAAATACCGTCGAACGGGGCGCGAAGTGTCGTCCGCTGAATATCCAGTTCCATGGATGCCAGAGAGGCCTCCGCAGCTTTCAGATGCGCCTGGGATTCTGCGAGTTTCACCTTTGATCGGAAGTTGCGTGCCGCCAGATCCTTCGCGGCGCTGTATTCAATCCGATATTGATCGAGGCGCGCGCGGGTTTCCGCGAGCCGTTCACGCCGGTCATCCATGGCCAATTGCACGATGGTGGCACCACGTTTCGCCGACTTTCCCTCCGTGAGGGGAACGGCAACAATGCGGCCCTTGGTTTCCGCCCGCAGCGTAACCTTGCGGGAAGCCTCGGTGACACCCAATAAAACGAGTTCCTGCGCCCGGTCGCTGGCCTCGAAATTCCTGACCCGGACCGCCGGCAGAAGTGCCGCTTTCTTCTCGACCGCGGGTTTCCCCTCAACCGCCGATGCCTCGGTTGTTTTGGTATCGCCGAACTGACCGGATGCAATCCAACCGACAACAACAATCGCTAGAACAGCTGCCCATACATATGATTTTTTCATTAGTTCTCTCCGACCACGCGTTCTTCGACGAGGTCCGCATCATTCGCGGGAAAAAGGATTGTTTC
>JAQCKY010000315.1 GCA_027592155.1 Pseudomonadota bacterium | reverse complement strand
GTCAGCCTGGTTCTGCGTTCAAAGCAATACTCTTCCGGTACCCGCTGTCAGCCAAAAGCCTAAAGCAACGCCCGAAATAACACCTAGTATTACAACGGAAACCGGCCCAACGCCGCGACCCGGCACCTATCTGGTCGTCGCGAGTTTCAACCGCGAAACCCAAGCCCGCAGCTACATCGCCGAGAAGACTGCAAAGAAATCCCTCAGCGCCTACGTCCTTTCCGGCACAGCGAAAGGCCGTACCGTCTACCGCGTTGCCGTCGGCCCGGTTGCCAAACCCAACCGCCCTGCCCTCCACAACCAACTGACCCAGGCCGGGTTCAAAGGCAGCTGGCCGTTGACATTGAAAGCCCCGAGAAAGATCGTGGAACTGGCCTCGACAGAGTAGCCGCCGCTCAGTCTCTCACCGTCGGCGTCTGGCTCGGATGGCTGGAGATATCCCGCAGCTTTGGAAGGGCGAAACCTCGATCCCATGTAAATCCGTCCTCGTCCGCGAACACGCGAATAATGTCGGGATTCGTCAATGCATCCGTCTCGGTCCGGCCGAATGTCGGGTCTATATGGTTTAGAAATAACCCCAATACATTGCCATGAGTTGAGATGCCGATCCGATCGCCGGGATAGCGCTGAACGACGCCGTTTACTGCGCTAACAAAACGTGTTTGCGCCTCGCGGGAGCTTTCACACTCAGGCAGCGCGAAATCGAAATCATCCCACGAATTCCGCCACACTTCGGCAAAGTTATCCAGCAGCCCAAACGAAATACGCCGCTCCCGAAGTTCATCATCGATCTCCACGGTCAACCAGTGTGCCCGTGCCAGCGGACCGACCGTGTCTCGGCAACGCGGATAGGGGCTGGAAACCAGCCGCTGCAGCGCCAACGGTTTCACGATATCGACAAGCTCCTGCGCCTGCTCACGGCCGAGCCGGCTCAACGGCCACTCCGCATTATCCTTGGAGAGATATCGGTGGCTTTGCGCGTGGCGGATGAAATAGAGATTGGTTTCGATCATGGATGCAAACACACTGACAGCCGCGGTGGTTGAATGCTAGGGTACGCAAAATTACCGGAGTTAATACATGAAAATCGACGGCGCATGCCATTGCGGCAACATCACCTATGAAGCGGAAATCGACCCTGAAAAGATGGCGGTTTGTCACTGCAGCGATTGCCAAACTTTGTCGGGAACGGCGTTTCGGACCATCGTTTTTACTCAAGAGAGTGATTTCAACCTCAAAAGCGGCGAATTGAAAACCTATGTCAAAGTCGCCGAGAGCGGGCGCAAGCGGGCACAAACTTTCTGCCCCGATTGCGGCACCCCGATCTACGCCGGGCGTATCGGTGACGAAGGCCCGGCGGTCTTCGGCCTACGCGTCGGCGCCATCAAACAGCGCGACCAACTTCGCCCGTTCCGCCAGGTCTGGTGCCGCTCCGCACAAGACTGGATTGACAATCTAGGCGCGCTGGAAAAATCAGAAACCCAGTAAGCTCGGTCGGTGCCTGAGACGCGTCCTTCGAGAGCCTCGGGACGAGGATATTTGCCAATGTCCTAATCTCGACGCGAGCAGACTATTGCGGCACACCGCGATAAACGCATTTAGCTTTCGGAGAAAACTCGATAGCCTTTCGGCAGGCTTCGAGAGTGGGCATGGAAACGCTGTGGACCACTGTCCCACCAGCCCTAAGTTCCATGAAATAGCCTTTTTCAGCCGGACCCTCGTTATCCTCGGGGCCGGCTGCCGTATCAAAATTGGCGACCTCCTCATCGGTTGACGTGCGGCGGCGGGAGACACGGCGTGTCTTGCTGGTATGGACAACCGTTACCATCACCTGCGACCGGTTGCCTGCATTGTCGACAGCCTCTATCCGGACCCGTTTCTCTCCGTTGGTGATTAGGACACGCCGGGCAAAGCGATTTTCGTTCAGTTCAACCGGGCGGCCATCCACCGTGACCTTACGAACGCCGCTGCCATCCGTAACCTGGCCTTGCACCCTTACACTGCGATTGGCGGATTGAATCTCACCGTCATTCACGTGAAAGACCACGATATCAGGCGGCGTTTTGTCGGCAGCATAGGCAAACGGCGCGCCTCCGACCGCGATGAAAACCGCCAGGAAACCTCCTGCGATTAAAACATAAATTGCCCTTGCCGCCATTTCAGCGCCCACACCTTACAAGGTACCGAGTCGGTAAATCCCCCACCGACGCGTTAATCGTTTCTTTCAATTACAATTATAGCAGGAATTTCCGCGCTGTCTCCCTTAACGAGTCCCAGCGGTTACCGTCGAGCCTGTAACCAAATTTTGCAAGACGGCGCGGGCCGTCTCCGCGGAGACGGGGTTTGAGAAATCTATACCATCGAATAGGCCTGAAATCCGTCGAGTTACGACTATTTTAGCGGGTTTTGGGAGATTCCGATCGCCACCCTGGCCATCACCCTGCACCATTGTGAGGATACGTCCGGACGCCTCCGATGATTTGATCAGGAAGGCCTGGGCCTCACCTTTCCCCGGTGGGGAGAATTGGCCGCTGAGGAAGAGACTGAGATTCAGCAAATCCGGCATTGAGGGAAGCGCCTTTGTGACCGCCCAAGCTCTGCCGATCAGATAATGGAGGCTGCAGTATTCGACATCGGGGGCGTCAATTTTGCCCAGCGTCATTGGGGCGGAACCGAGGAGAGACTCCGCCACCGAATTCTGCAGTTTGGACGGCGAGCCGAATAGGCTGTGCCCTGCATGAGCGGAGCGCCCAAACAGCAAGGCCTGAATCCAAGTCCCGATCCCACCATTGAGCTTGCCACTCCATTCGTGGCAGGGAATGAGTTCGACGCTTAAATTTACGATATAAGCCTGTTCCAGAACGATCCGGTATCCGAGATCATTGGTCAGAGATAACCGCCCGTCTTTGAGAGAGACACCGTCCCTGTTCCAGGCCAAGTTGACAGTGACACTCGCCAACGTCTGCGGCGCGTTCTGAGCGGAGACAGGCGCAGCCCGAAAGGTCAGTGCGGCGGCACAAAGGACCGCCGCCAGCGTCGCCTGCCCCACGCGGGACGCCGTTAACCGCCTACCACTTGGATGCATGCTTCTTAAAAGCATGCCCCTGGCTTACTTTCCCGCGCGCAGTTGGTCGGCCAGCATCTTCAGGCCGGCCGGGCCATCGGGCGGGGTTTGGAGCCGCCCGCCCAGAGCCTGGGCTTCCGGCGGCGGACCGCGGCGTCCACCGATGGGTGGGCTCGTCATCTCTGAGAGGGTGACAAAACCGTCACCATCGCCATCGGCGCTCTGAAAGCGCCAATAGGGTCCGCCAAATTCCGATGTGGATAATTTACCGTCCTTGTTCACGTCATCCAGAATGAACTGGGCTTCAATCTGCGCAGG
Source organism: Pseudomonadota bacterium (assembly GCA_027592155.1). Taxonomy (GTDB): domain Bacteria; phylum Pseudomonadota; class Alphaproteobacteria; order Rhodospirillales; family UBA2165; genus JAQCKY01. Next base: position 939 of record JAQCKY010000315.1, on the reverse strand, counting down.
CGACAATTGCGGCCCACGTTTACCCCGTTTACCGCCTTTTTTACCGCCAAATCCCGTGGCGCCTTTCTGGACACGAGCAGACGCCACACCGCCGCCGCGATTTTCATCCAACGCCGCCTCACCGTGATAACAGGCCAGCGTGTAGGGAAAACGTTCGGTCGCAAAATAGGCATAACCGCCCCCCGGCAGTTTCAGCCCGTTGCAGCGATCAAGGTCGCCATAGCCGGCCTGGTACTGGTTGGCTTCCCACGCGTTTTGGTTGGGCTCAGTGCCGACATATTTATAGCTCGACCGCATCTTGGTTTTAACGCGGCAGGATTCATTCACACAGACCCAGGGCGATACAATCGGATAGCCGTCGAAGGCATAGCCGATGACCTGGCCGACCGAACCATTTTTGTCGAGCAGCAAACAATTGGGCCGGGTGTGATAGTGATACATCCCCCGCGCCGTGTGTCCGCCGCAATGATCAAGGATGCCCAGCGGGTATGGATCGCCCCAATTATGCTGACCGCTTTCGTTGGCAGAAAAGAACGGGATACCGTTGATCGCCACCCCGATCGGTCCCAATAAGGGCACCTGCTCTTTGTTCGAGGCTTCACGGGGATTGCGGGGTATACGGAAATTATACCGCCGAACCGCAAGATCGCTTGGTGTGATCTGCACATATTCGTAATTGATGATGCCGTTAGCCCGGATCTGGATCCGGTCCTCGGTGCAGGTAACGTTGAGCTCCGGATCGGCATAACGCCCGTTATGGGAAAATTTGCTCACATCGACGAAATGCCCGGCCTCCGGACAGCCCGGCTGAGCCTTCATCAATGTAATTTTCTCGGCGGCTGAGACGTCAGGTGCCAAAAGAGCTGACATACCGACAACCGGCAATGCCAACAGACCAAAAATAAATTTCTTTGAAATTGTATTGCTCATTCCTAGTGA
>JAQCKY010000314.1 GCA_027592155.1 Pseudomonadota bacterium | reverse complement strand
TACAACATGGGGCAGCATTGCGGTGAGGATTGCGTCGCGGGTATCCGGTGCGCCGGTCATTCCGCGGCCTCGGCCTGATCGTCCAAACTGACGGGAAACCGCCTGGCTTCCTCCGAGAACATCAGAAGCGACAGATCGTTCATCCGCATCGGATAAAGAATACCGTCAAGATGGTCGCATTCATGTTGCACGGCGCGGGCGTGAAAGCCGCTGGCGGTGCGCATCTTTTGCTCTCCGCTCGGGTCGGTCCAGTGGTAGCGGATGCGGTTGTAGCGCGGGACTGCCCCCATAAGTTCCGGGACCGAGAGACAAGCCTCCCAATCCAGTGATTTCTCCTCGCCCAAGGGCTCGATAACCGGATTGATCATGACCGTCAGGGGTTGAGGCGCATCTTCAGCGTTGGGATCGGCCTCGGGATCGCCTTCGGCGCGGTGATCGGGGATATAGAAAATGACCACTCTCAGGGCCGTATGAACCTGGGGAGCGGCCAACCCGATACCGCCGGCGTCTTCCAGCGTGTCGATCATGTCGTGAACCAGCGCAGAAATCGCCGGATCTTGCGGATTTTCGACCTCGGCTGCGCGTTCGCGCAGGACCGGATGGCCCATATTTGCGATTTTTAGTATTGCCATGGCGCTAATATGGCTACTTTCCGCCATTCGTCAATTTAGTTCCTTCACATTCGGGACTCTGTGTGGTACAACTCGCGCCCTTGTGAAGATTCCTGTATGCAGTGGAAGTATTAAATAGTGCTAGTAACCGTTCGCGATAACAATGTCGACCAGGCGCTTAAAGCCCTCAAGAAGAAGATGCAGCGTGAAGGCGTCTTCCGGGAGATGAAGCTGCGCCGTTCCTTTGAGAAACCCTCCGAACGCAAAGCGCGCGAAAAGGCCGAGGCCATTCGCCGTGGACGCAAGCTGGAGCGCAAACGCCTGGAGCGTGAAGGCTTCTAGCCTCCGTTTCTGGTTTTTCAGTGCTGAATCGCCGCCCCGCGCGGCGATTTTGCTGTTTTGAGGCGGTAACGACTTCCGTTTGCGAGGGACTCATGGGATGATCCCGCAATGAATTCGACCCCGCCTCCCCTCTCCTATTCAGATTTCCTTTCATTCATTCACCGTAGTGTCTCCCCCTATCAAGGTATCTCCGGAGACGGCGGCAGCGCCACGCCGCAGGGCTGGAGCAGCGATAACCCGCTTTTTGCCGAACTGATAGATGCCTACCGGCCAAGTGTTGTTATTGAAGTCGATACCTGGAAGGGTGCATCCGCCATCCATATGGCGAACACCGCCAAGCAAAATAACCTAGAATGCACAATCCTTTGCATCGATACCTGGCTTGGCTCGGCGATCCATTGGAAAGAAGACGCGTACCGGAAAGACCTTAATCTCAAAAATGGTTTTCCGATGCTTTATTTCGAATTCCTCGAAAACGTCGTGGCGGCCGATCATACAGATATCATCGTTCCGCTTCCCCTCCCGTCCGAAGCGGCCTTCCGCTGGCTGCAGGAAGCCGGGACCCAGGCTGACCTGGTCTATATCGATGCCGACCATGAGGCGGCCAGCGTCTATTTGGACATCAGCAACTATTGGCAGCTCGTGAAACCCGGTGGCGCCCTGTTTGGCGATGATTACCTTGGGGATTGGCCGGGCGTGGTTCGGGCGGTCCAGCTGTTCGGGGAAAAAATCTCGGTCGAGCCGGAGATCTTCGGCGAGAAATGGCTGCTTCGGAAATAGGGGGCGTCTTTGCCTCGCCTCAGCGTCGCCATTGCCACCCATAATCGGGCACACAGTCTGGCCGGTGCCCTCACGGCAATCTCCAACCTCGACTACCCGCTCACCGATATCGAGGTCATCGTCGCCGACAATGGGTCGACGGATAATACCGCGTTCATTGCCGAGAACCTGGGGCGTGTTTTTCCAAACTTCAAATACCTTTACGACCCTCGCCCCGGCCAACTCGTCGGCTGGCATGGCGCCCTTGCGGTTGCTCAGTCGGCGGTGATGGCGTTTATCGACGATGACGTCCGGCCTTTGCCGAAATGGGCCGGTGCGATTGAGGATATCTTCGCCAATCCCGATGTCGCCCTCGGGACCGGGCCGATCATACCGGAATTCGATGTCCGCCCCCCGGATTGGCAATCCGAGATGATACTGACCAACAAACATGGGAAATGGTCGGCACTCTGGGGCATGTTGGATTTCGGGGATAGCAAAAAAGAAATGCCGCCCGACTTCATCTGGGGAAGCAACTTCCTGGTCCGCAAACAGGCCCTTACCAGCGCCGGCGGGTTCCATCCGGGCGGTATGCCCCCCGCGTTGTTTCGATTTACCGGAGACGGCGATGTCGCGGCCGGTCGACCCATCATCGCGATGGGATACAAGGCGATTTACCACCCAGATGCCGCCGTCGCCCACCACATGCCTGAAACACGTGCCTCGGAAACCGAAATTCAGCGCTGGATCTATGGTGAAGGACTGGTCACGTCTTATGTGATCCTGAGGGAACTCTCTGCAACGAACCCCGATCTGGAAGGTGAGGCACTGTTGCAGATCGTCTCGGAACGATTTGATGAGGATCGGATCGCGACGATCGGGCGCGGCTATCTTCGTCCCGATACGAAGCTTCCGGATAATCTGAAACGGATCATCGAGACCGCGGGGAGTGCCGGTTTTCATACACACCAAGAGGCTTTTCGTGATGATCCGGCGTTCAGAGAATGGGTCTTACGAGCAACCTACCTGGATATCAACGATGCCTACCGGCATCCCGCGTTGCAGCCGCCGCGGGAGACTTAGCCGAGCGCTTGGACGATTTCCTCGGTCATTTTCTTGGCATCGCCAAACAGCATCATTGTATTGGGCGCAAAGAACAACTCGTTATCGACGCCTGCATAACCCGAGGCCATTGAGCGTTTAATGAACAGGACGGTCTTTGCTTTTTCCACGTCGAGGATCGGCATGCCGTAAATCGCGCTTGTCGGATCCGTTTTGGCGGCCGGATTGGTCACGTCGTTGGCGCCAATCACGAAAGCCACGTCGGCGGACGAGAATTCATGGTTGATCTCTTCCAACTCGAAAACATCGTCGTACGGCACATTGGCCTCGGCCAGCAACACGTTCATATGGCCCGGCATACGGCCGGCGACGGGATGAATTGCATAGGAGACATCGACCCCTTCGGCCTTGAGGACATCGCCCATTTCCCGCAGGGCATGCTGCGCCTGGGCGACGGCCATACCGTAACCGGGAACGATAATCACCTTCGAGGAATTTTTCATGATGAAGGCGGCATCGTCGCCACTGCCGGACTTCACCGTTCGGTCCCCGGCGCCGGCGCCTGCCGGTCCCGCGACTTCGCCCCCGAAACCGCCCAGCAGGACGTTGAAGATCGACCGGTTCATGCCCTTACACATGATGTAGCTCAGGATCGCGCCGGAAGAACCAACCAAAGCGCCGGTCACGATCAGCGCCGTATTGGAGAGCGTAAAGCCGATGCCCGCAGCCGCCCAACCGGAATAGGAGTTCAGCATCGACACCACGACCGGCATATCGGCGCCGCCGATGGGCACGATCAGCAAGAAGCCGATCACCAAAGCCAGGACCACGATAGCCACGAATGCGGTGTCGGAATTGCTGACCACCAGCCAGACGATCAACGCAACGAGCGTGATACCCAAAATGGCGTTTAAGGCGTGCTGGCCGGGGAAGATGAGCGGTGCGCCGCTCATAATACCCTGCAGCTTGGCGAATGCGATGATGGAGCCTGAGAAAGTAATGGCGCCAATCGCGGTCCCCAGTGACATCTCAATCAGGCTGCCGGCGTGGATGTTGCCGGCTTGGCCGATGCCATAGGCTTCTGGCGCGAAGAACGCCGCGGCCGCGACAAAAACGGCGGCAAGACCCACCAAGGAATGGAACGCCGCGACCAATTGGGGCAGCGCCGTCATCTCGATTTTGACGGCAACCACGGTGCCGATGGCGCCGCCGATCAGCACACCAACGATGATGAGGTTGAAGCTCAAGATGTTGGGATTGGCAAGGGTGGTGCCAATGGCGATAACCATGCCGATCACGCCCAGCGCGTTGCCGCGGCGCGCTGTTTCCGGTGAACTCAATCCACGCAAGGCCAGGATGAAACAAACCGCGGCGACGAGATAGGCAAACCCAGTAAGTTCTTCACTCATTTTCGTCGTCCGTTAGTTACGTGGTTTTTTCTTGAACATAGACAGCATGCGCTGGGTCACGATGAACCCGCCGAAGATGTTGATGCTTGCCAGGATCACCGCGGCGAAACCGGCCAGTTTCGAAAAGGTCGTTTCCGGCGGGCCC
>JAQCKY010000313.1 GCA_027592155.1 Pseudomonadota bacterium | reverse complement strand
GCCTTCGCTCATGGCCAGAGATCCGGCGGTCTTGAAGGCCTGTTCCGAGCTATCGACCGCATGGGCCTGGCCGTCGACCAGCTCAACCGCCACATCGACGACGGGGAATCCCAGTGGTCCCTTTGCGAGATAGTCCCGGACGCCGGTTTCGACGGCGGGAATATACTGTTTGGGCACAACGCCGCCCTTCACCGACTCATCGAACAGGAAGCCGGATCCACGAGGGAGGGGTTTGATCTCCACATGGACATCGCCGAACTGGCCGTGACCGCCGGATTGTTTCTTATGGCGGGCATGCTGGGAGACCGGTTTCCGGATCGATCCCTTATAGGCCACTTGCGGAATATTGGACGCGATCGACAATTTGTTGCGATTGCCGAGCCGGTCGATGGCAATTTGCAGGTGCGTATCGCCTTGGCCTCGCAGCACCAATTCGTGGGTGTCCGGGTTTGCCTCCAGCGTCAGAGACGTGTCTTCATCCAATAGTTTGTGGAGGGCATCGGTCATTTTGACCTCGTCCTCCCGCCGGTTGGCATGGATCGCCAAGGCATAAACCGGGTGCAACGGCGCCGGCAGCGCCGGGCCCTCTGCCTTGCCCGACGGCGATAAAATATCCCCGGTTTTGATCTCGTCCATCCGGCCAAAGGCGACCACCTGACCGGCGACGGCTTTGGGCTGCTTCTCCTGCTGTTGGCCCATGAGGGTGAACAGGCCGCTGACCCGGCTGCCGTTATAGGTCTGGCCGTCGGCAAACTCGCCGCGCCACACCCGCCCAATCGACATCTTGCCGGTCTGTCCGGCATGGGAGGTTTTGATGATCTGCGCGAGCGGCTCGCCGGAGGCGTCAATCGCCATACGATCCGCGCTTTCCGCGACATCGGGCGTCTCATGGCGCAAGGCCTTGAGCAGCCGGACAATCCCGTTGCCGTTCACCGCCGCTCCGAAAAACACCGGGGCGATCTGGCGGGCTTTGACCGCTTGCGCGAGATAATCGAAGACCTCATCGACAGGCGGCGTCTCATCTTCCAACAGGCGCTCGAGTAATGTGTCGTCAAAATCGGACAACGACTCCAAAAGGGTCGTGCGTTCGATGGTCACGCGGTCGGCGACGTCTTCGGGGATGCCGTCCAGTTCCTGCGGCCCGTCGTCGCTGTAACGATAGGCGCGCATGCTGGCTAGATCGACAAACCCCGTAACCTGCTCGCCCTCACGGATCGGAATTTCCCGCATGATCAGCGGGCGTTCGGCAAATTCCCGGAGCGCGTCGACGGTTTCCTGGACACTCGCCTCGGCGGCATCGATCTTATTGATAAAGACGATATAGGGGATGTCGCGGGCGTCGAGATCCTTCAGGACCCGGGTCAGGGCCATCGCTTTATCCCTGCCGGGTTCGCATACCGCGACGACGATATCCGCGACGGTGGCGGCATTAAGCGTTTCCTGCAACAGCTCGACCGACCCCGGACAGTCGATGAATGTCCAGTCTTCGCCGAGATATTGGGTTGAAGCAACATTGAGTTCGACGCTCATCTGCCGGTCGCGGGCTTCCGGTGCGTTATCCCCGACCGTATTACCGTCACTCACGCTGCCCTTGCGATGAATGGCGTCGGCGGTAAAGAGGATATTTTCGAGGAGCGTGGTTTTGCCACTAAGATAGGTGCCGGTGATGACCGCGCACCGTGGGCCCGATGGAGATTTCGACATGTCTAGTCCTCCCAGGATCCTGATGTGTAATTTATACTTTATTTTTAGACCGAGGTAGGATTCACGCCACCGCGATCATCTGACTCCAAGGTTAATGGGAGTCCAGAATGATTCAACCAAAAAATCCGGCAGAGCCGACAAACTGATGCTGCGGGGCACCTCATGCTTCGATGAACTCAGCATGAGGCCCGGGGGAATTACGCCTCGTCCTGAGTCTGTCGAAGGGCGAACTGGCACCCTCTCGCCCCCGCCGATAATCCAGCGCGGCTCCTCATGCCTCATGCTCCCGCCTGCGCGAAGCCCGCTTCGGCGGGCGAAGGCAGGTCGATGAACTCAGCATAAGGAGCGGGGGAGGGTGAGTTTCAGGCAGGCAGTTTCTCTTGAGGCCTTACGTCAGTGCACCGCAGGCGCGCTGGATACGCTGGCAGGCGTCTTCCAAGGATGCTGTATCGGTCGCGTAGGAGATGCGGAAATGGGGTGACAGGCCGAAGGCCTCGCCAAACACCACGACCACGCCTTCGCTCTCCAAAAGGAACTCGGCAAAGTTGGAGTCCGTTTCGATGATCTTCCCCTCGGGCGTCTTCTTGCCGATCGTTCCCGCGCAGGAAGGATACACATAAAACGCACCCTCCGGCGTGTGGCAATCGATACCGTTGGCTTGGTTGAGCATCGAGACCACGAGGTCCCGCCGGCCTTGAAACGACTCTCGGCGTTCCGCCATGAAATCCTGAGGCCCGTTGAGCGCCGCGACCGCGGCAGCTTGGGAAATCGACGTCGCATGGCTGTTGATCTGCGACTGGACTTTGTTCATGCCTTTGATGATTTCAACCGGCCCCGCCGCGTATCCGATGCGCCAACCGGTCATCGCGTAGGCCTTGGACACGCCGTTTAGAGTCAGCGTGCGGTCCATCAGAGACGGCTCGATCTGCGCCGGCGTGGTAAACTCGAACCCGTCATAGACGATATGCTCGTACATATCGTCGGTCAGCACCCAAACATGGGGGTGACGGACCAGCACGTCGGTCAGGGCTTGCAACTCGGTCCTGGAATAGGCGGCCCCGGTCGGGTTGGACGGTGAGTTCAACATGACCCATTTGGTTTTGGGTGTGATGGCCGATTCCAAGTCCGCCGCCGACATCTTAAACATATTTTCCGCGGGGCAGGGCACGATCACCGGCGTCCCGTCGGTCAGTAATACGATGTCGGTATATGACACCCAATAGGGCGCCGGGATGATCACCTCATCGCCTGGGTTGAGCGTGGCGATCATGGCATTGAAAATCGATTGCTTGCCGCCCGCCGCGATCTGGACCTGTGCCGGCGTGTAGTCGAGCCCGTTCTCGCGTTTGAATTTCGCGCAAACCGCTTCGCGCAGCGCCACGGTTCCCGGCACGGCGGTGTATTTGGTGTCGCCGTCCTTCATTGCCTTATAGGCGGCTTCGACCACATGCTCGGGGGTATCGAAGTCCGGCTCACCGGCGGCGAGACCAATGACGTTTTTCCCGGCGGCCTTCATTTCACCGGCCTTGTCATTCAGGGCCATGGTGGGTGAGGGCTTAATCCGGTCAAGGCGTGACGCAAGTATCGACATGATGCAATCCAATCTATGGTGGCCAATCTATGGCGGCCAAACTCTGGCAGCCAGTCTCAGTGGCCAATCGCTGTCGTAACCATGGGGCGGCGGGAGTGCCGCAAATGTCAGGGTGGTTACGGGCAGGATGTAAACCCCACCTTGGCGCGAATCAAGAGCGTTTCTTGCCTGTCAGCATGATTCATTTTGCTAAATTCGGCCTCGTGCATTTCGGTCTCGGACGCACTACATTATGAGACCAATTTCGAGGTCAGAAATGCCCGACGACCATATCATCGATGCCGCTGGAAATTCTCAAGATTTCAATGATTATTTCGGCAGCACTGTCTATGTCCCTGAGAAGCGTCCCCCGCTGGCGCCGGGCGCGCCGTTGCGGGTGGTCTCGCCGTTCGAGCCCGCCGGCGATCAGCCCGAAGCCATCGAAGCGCTGGTCGAGGGAATCGGTGAGGGTGAGCGCGATCAGGTCCTGTTGGGGGTTACCGGTTCGGGCAAGACCTTCACCGTCGCCCACGTCATCCAGCAGGTGAACCGCCCGGCGCTGTTGCTGGCGCCCAACAAGACCTTGGCGGCCCAGCTATACGGCGAAATGAAGGATTTTTTTCCCGACCACGCGGTCGAGTATTTCGTTTCCTATTATGATTATTACCAGCCCGAAGCCTATGTGCCGCGGAGCGACACCTACATTGAAAAAGACGCCTCGATCAACGAACAGATCGACCGCATGCGCCATTCCGCGACACGCGCCCTGATGGAGCGGCCGGACACCATCATCGTCGCGTCCGTGTCCTGTATCTACGGTATCGGCGCGGTTGAGACCTATTCCAACATGATTGTCAGGCTCAAGCGTGGCGGCACCATGGAGCGGAGCGAGTTGCTGGCCAAATTTGTCGAGCTGCAATACCGCCGCAACGACGTCGCCTTCACGCGCGGCACTTTCCGCGCCCGGGGCGATGTGATCGAGCTGTTCCCCTCCCATCTGGAAGATCGCGCCTGGCGGCTGTCTCTGTTCGGCGACGAAATCGAATCGATCGTCGA
>JAQCKY010000312.1 GCA_027592155.1 Pseudomonadota bacterium | reverse complement strand
CGTATCTGGTGTTCGGTTGGCATTCATCCCCATCAGGTGGCGGAAGAGGAGAGGGCGGAGACCGGCCGGCTGGTTGAACTGGCAGCGGATCCAAAAGTCGTTGGCATCGGCGAAACCGGGCTCGATTATTTCTACGATACCAGTCCGCGCGACGACCAGAAAACCAGCTTTCGTGCCCATATTGCGGCGGCGCGCGAAACCGGGCTGCCGTTGATCGTCCATACCCGCGACGCCGATGAGGACATGGCGGAAATCCTGACCGAGGAATACGCCAACGGTGCCTATCCCGGGGTCCTGCACTGCTTTGCCAGCGAGAGAAAGCTCGCCGAAGCTGCGCTGAAGATCGGTTTCTATATTTCGATGTCCGGCATTCTGACGTTCCGCAACGCCGAGGATATTCGCGAGATTATCCGCGATGTGCCGTTGGACCGGTTACTGGTGGAAACCGACTCGCCGTTCCTGGCGCCCATTCCAAACCGAGGCAAGCGGAACGAGCCGTCCTTTGTTATTCATACTGCCGAAAAAGCGTCTGAAATCAAAGGTATAGAGCCAGGTGCCCTGGCGCTGGCGACAACGGATAATTTTTTCCGCCTGTTTAGCAAAGCGACAAGGCCAACGGCGCCAATAGCTTCATGAGGGTAACGGTTCTGGGATGCGGTCCGTCAAGCGGCGTGCCGCTGGTGACGGGAAACTGGGGCGATTGTAACCCGGACAATCCGAAGAACTTCCGCAGCAGGCCGTCGATTGTGATCGAACAGGATGGGTTTAGAGTCCTGATCGACACGTCGCCGGACCTTCGTATGCAATTGCTGCGCAACAAGATCAACACGATCGATGCCGTCCTTTATACCCATGATCATGCCGATCATGTGATGGGAATTGACGACCTAAGAGGCATCTGGCGGCAGCGCGGCGCCTTGATCGACGTGTTCGGTCCCGCCGATGTCCTGCAATCGCTAAAGAACCGCTTTGGGTACCTATTTAAAGACGTTCAGGACCCGTTCGATCTTTATAAGCCAATACTGAACCCGCATGACATGGAGGGTCCGTTTTCGGTCGGACCGTTCGATTCCGTCGTGCCGATTGAGCAGGATCATGGGATTTGCACGTCCTGGGGCTTTCGCTTCGGCAAATTTGCGTATTCCACCGATGTCGTGGATTTGAACGAGGCGGCATTCGACGCGCTGGCCGGCATCGATACCTGGATCGTCGATTGCCTGCGTGATGGCGCTCCTCATCCGACCCATGCCAATCTCGATACTACCTTGTCATGGGTGAGGCGTCTCGGCGTTCGCCACGCAATCCTGACTCACATGAATTTCCAATCAGATTACGATGCAATGGCGAACGCATGCCCGGATGGTGTTGAGCCGGCCTATGATGGGATGGTGATCCAGCTGGATAGCTGATTGTCGATATGGTTGAGGGTGTTATCTGATGACGTTTAAAAAACTCATAATATACATTATGCGACATTTCTTTCATGGGGTGTCACAGAGAGGATCGCACCTCCCGCGCAAAAATCCGCCGCTCTTTTTCGCCGGCATCGTTACTATTCTCTTATCGACAAGCTTGCCCCAAGCGGCAGTCGCGGACTTATTGCCGGTCCCGGAACTCATCAAATGCATTGCAAAAATAATGAACCTTCAGCAACCGACTACATTGCCGCACATCCGACACATCCCACAAATCGAGATCGAAAAAGTTATGACTTCAATGAAACCGGCGCCCCACCGCCGAGGTGTACCGGTTGCACTTTATATCCCGCCCCAGATAATTCTGATGTCCACCAGTGCACGCGCGGATGATCTCGCCCATGAAATCGCCCATCATTTTCAGTACCACAACGACCGCCCCTTTACTGGCGATGAAGCTGAACGCGACGCCGAGACTGTTCGAAGAGCGGCAATAGCACGATGCAGTTGATGCCTATCGGCTCCAGCGTCCAAACCTGTCGAGGACAGCGTTATGATTGACTCCAATCCTGCGACGCCCATCGAACGCCTTCTGTCGGTTATGGCGCGTCTTCGGGACCCAAATACCGGATGCCCATGGGATAAGGAGCAAACCTTCAAAACAATTGCCCCATACACGATTGAGGAGGCTTACGAAGTTGCCGACGCAATCGAACAAGGCGACATGGAGGCCCTCAAGGATGAATTGGGCGACCTCCTCTTTCAGGTCGTGTTCTATGCACAGATGTCGCGGGAAACAGGTGGTTTCGATTTCGATGCAATTGCTACGGCGATTTCAGACAAGATGGAACGCCGACACCCGCATGTCTTTGGCGATGTCCGTATACGCGACGAAGCACAGCAGAGAGTCGCCTGGGAGGCCCAAAAGGCTTCTGAACGCGCCAGCCAAGGTACAGAAGACAGGCCGGCATCCGCCCTCGACGGTGTCGCACGCGCCTTGCCCGCATTAATGCGGGCGGAAAAGCTGCAAAAACGGGCCGCACGCGTGGGTTTCGACTGGCCGGAAATTGGACCGGTATACGACAAGGTCGAAGAGGAGATCGCTGAGCTGAAAGACGCTCGAACACGGGAAGAAATAGAAGAAGAAGTCGGCGATCTGATCTTTGCGGTCGTAAACGTGGCCCGTCATATGGAGGTCGACCCGGAAGTCGCTCTCCGGCGCGGCAACGACAAGTTTGAAAAGCGATTTCGTCAGGTCGAGAAACATCTGACCGCGGACGGCAAACAGGCATCGGACTGCTCGATCGACGAACTCGAAGAAATCTGGAGCCGCGTCAAGAAATCCGTCGGTTAGCTCGCCGTCAGTCCTGAACCAGCGGCAGCATCAGGCTCGACGTGTCGAACCGCGCCCCACCCTTCTGCTGGACATGTTTGTAAAACTGATCGACCAGCGCGGTAGTCTGTAACCGGGCGCCGTTGCGATTGGCTTCTTCGAGGCAAATCCCCAAATCCTTCCGCATCCAGTCGACGGCAAACCCAAAGTCGAATTCGCCCCGCAGCATGGTTTTTCCGCGGTTCTCCATCTGCCACGACTGCGCCGCGCCTTTTGAAATCACATCGAGCACCAGATCGCCATCAAGCCCCGCCCGCTGAGCAAAATTAAGCCCTTCCGCAAGCGCCTGCACCATACCCGCAATGCAGATCTGATTGACCATCTTGGTGAGTTGCCCGGATCCAGACTCGCCCATCAGCGTCACCGCCTTGCCATAGGCTTCCATGGCGGGTTTCGCGTTCTCGAACACGTCCAAATCGCCGCCGACCATGACCGTCAGGGCCGCGTTCTCGGCGCCTGCCTGTCCGCCGGACACCGGTGCATCGAGGAAATGAAATCCCTGGCCCCGTGCAATACCATACAGTTCGCGCGCGACGATGGCCGACGTTGTCGTATTGTCGATCAGGACGGCGCCAGGCTTCATGCCGGCAAACGCACCGTCTTCTCCAAGCACAACCGACCGGAGGTCATCGTCATTGCCGACACAGGTAAAAACGAAATCGGCTTCGTGAGCAGCTTCGGAGGGAGTCGTTGCCGACCGGCCCGTGTGTTCTTTTATCCAACGATTGGCCGTGTGCTGCGTCCGGTTGTAAACCGTCATCTCGTAGCCAGCGGCCACCAGATGCCCGGCCATGGGAAAACCCATCACTCCAAGGCCGATAAACGCACCCTTCCCTTTGCCGCTCATCTCGTTTCCCTCCTGTCTTACTATCCGTCGGTCTGGCCCCCGCTATCGGGAGACGGGCGGCGGAAGCTTTTCGAGCGCCGGCGTCAGAACCGAAACGACATCGCGCCAGCAGGCTTCGCTGCGCGCCGACAGCAAGCCATGCCGATGGCTTTCGCCCGGCTGATATCGGCCTTCGTCGATAAAGCCCACCATCCCGCCGGCTTCACGGACTATCAAATCGCCGGCCGCGTGATCCCAGGGCTTGAGTCCACGATAATGGGAGAAGTCCAGCTCTCCCAGGACAATCCGCATATATTCGATACCGCAGCTTCCGGCGGTTTCTGTGCTGGTAAACATTCCCTGCACTTCGTCCTGCTGACGCAGCCGACGGCCGAGCGAGCCTTTGAGTGTTGTACGCTCCGCCGCGTCACCGGGCTGCAGGCGATGTCCCCCACACCAGGCGCCTGAACCCTCCTGTGCCGTGACGAGAACCCCCGTCTCCGGTGCGAGGATCGCCCCCGCCCGAACCACGCCACCCGTCGCCAGAGCAATAATGACAACGTAATCGGGGTTTCCTGCCGCGAAATTATTAGTGCCGTCCACAGGATCGACGATCCAGACCGGCGCATCACCTTCCAGACAGTCATAGGCACGCGGATTGTCTTCTGCCGCCTCTTCTCCAAGCACGACAGACCCGGGGAGAAGGCTGGTTAGCGCCTGCGCCAGCC
>JAQCKY010000311.1 GCA_027592155.1 Pseudomonadota bacterium | reverse complement strand
CTCGGTCCCAGAACCAGCCACCCTCGCCCTATTTGGCCTTGGCCTTTCTGGTCTTGGCTTTGCACGGAGCAAGAAGGCTGCCTGAACCCACCGTCAATCTACAGACACAAAACGGCGGTCCTTCGGGTCCGCCGTTTCCGTATGGGCCTAATGTCTGCTTGGGGTCAGGAACGGACCTCCTGCCGAGCCGGCGTGAGGGGCTGCTTTTGGGGGAGAAGCGGACATACGGATTGAGGCGTGAGGCAATATGCCAGCGCATGTTTCAGGCGGGCGGGACGAAGGTGTTGGCCGTCACTTCGCAAGCTACGCTCCGTAGCTAAGGTGATCGCGTTTCCTCCCAGAAGACCCCAACCTTCCTATAGGCTGGCTCCACCCAGGGTGGCCTTCTTCTATTCTGTGGGTGCGGCAGGCCCTTCTCGCCGCCAATAGACGTGTCCTGATTCGCCTTGGATGACCGGTCGTGATTGCAAATAGGTTACTCGCAAACGCCGGTAACAATGCCAGCACCGCTCGTTGACCATGCCTGAAAAGGTTTCATTGCTCCGAGATTAAATTCCCTAACTTCAATCATCTGAATGTCTCGGTCGAAATATGCTGCTGCACGGAATGACCATTGATCGTCACCCTTAGATATGACGGACGTTTTGCTGGAGCTGATTGTCGGCAGAACTTCTCCAATTATCTGACCATCGAGGCGTGAAACACTAAACTTTCCACCCCGAAACTGGTCCTCGAAGATCGATTTTCCAAGTGAGCCGTCATCCTGCAGTTTGTAAACACGTAGGATTTCGCATGTGTAACTAAGCCCTCCAGCGACCGCACTATTCGGTATCCGCGTGATCATCGAAAATGGCGCGAAAATGGCTAAACCCATCGCTACGAGCATCGTCCTGATTATCCACATGACGTTAATGTCCTTAGATCATTTTCATGCTTTTGTGCTGGGCATAAATTGCCGCCGACTATTAGGTTAGTCACCCGTCCTGTACGCGGCCACGCCCTTTTCTAAGTCCGCCCCGCTGCCGGTACCTCAACAAGCTGAGCCGGGCGGCACCCGGCTACTACCCGAACCCTCTCGACGGCGATGGTGTAGCCGAAAAGGCGCGCGCCAGGGCAAGGGGTTGAAGCCGTTCGTGTGTAGTAATGGTCGTCGGAACCTTATTGTCCGAATAAGCCGAGGGGGATTCTAACAATGCCCGATCTTCCAAGCGGTCTAAATTTAGCCATCTCTCGACAAGCGCTATTTGATCACGGTGGGAATTGGTTCAAATGCCCAGACGGAAGTTTCTGGTATTGGGTTCCCGATCCCGAAATAGGACCGCCGCCGTTTGATCCTGACGACGAAATTTTGTTGATCGCTGAACACGCTCCTGTCCCAGAAACGCGGGAAGAGGCAAAGCGCTTTATTCGGGTCCTCGAAATGACGGACGACGGAAAATATGGTTGGCGTGGCGAAATTCTATCTCTGTTTCCCAGGTATACCGAGTTAGATACTCGTGATCTCGAAGCCTGGAACGCTTGGATTAATCGCACCGAAACCGAAAATTTTCTTGATGACACCATCGCTGAATGTCAGCGCCTAGCGGTGATCAGTCAGCACGCACGCGGATACGCTATGGTCGAAGGAACTGGAGAGCCTGAGCAAGAGGGGTGGATCAAAGGCAATCTTCGTACCCCGACTAAAGGCAGCTGACGCTTCGGTGTCGATCCAGTGCATGGAGTTCCCTCCTAGTCCTGGAGCAACCTACTTCTTCCGCCTCTCAATGGCTTCCCAGCGCGACGTCGCCTCGCGCTGGGCCTCTAGTAGCTTTTCAAGGGTGAGTTGCTGGGCCACCTCGTCACGAAACCTGCTGACGTCCGTTTCACCACCTGCCACCGCGAGGCTGTACCAGATATAGGCTTCGGTATAGTTCTGCGGCACGCCTTTGCCCTCATCGTACATGTCGCCGAGGAAGCCCCCGCCCAGGGCATGACCCTGCTCGGCGGCCTTGAGCCACCAGTGGACGGCCTGGGCATAGTCCTGCGGCACGCCCTTGCCGTCGACATACATGCCGCCGAGGGCGAACTGAGCCTCGGCGTTGCCTTCCGCGGCGAGAGGCCGCAATTCCTGCAACGCCGTCGCGTAGTCACCCGCCCTGTACGCGGCCACGCCCATTTTTAAGTCCGCCCCCGCCGCAGGTAAGGCAACCCCTGCCGCAAGCAGTGCCGCGATGATGAACTTGCGCATGGCTCCCTCCCTCGATGCCTGGAATGAGGCTAAGCCTTCTCGCCGGCAGATACGCAAAAAAAGAGGCCGCCCCGGGCGGGACGGCCATTTAAAGTTTGGTTCTTGAGGGAGGAAACGAGACCACCCTATCTGTGGGCCCGCTCCATCGCAGTGACAGCCGTTACGTCGCGGCACTTTCAAGGTCCACCTGCCCGACTTCTTCGGTATCGCTGAATAATCCATTGCCTGTATTGGCAGCATTCGCGCGTGAGGGACGCCGTCAAATTAATCACTGAGAAGTGTCATCCGCCTTTGGTTTCTTTGCACGCCGCTGCGGCGGCGGCGGCTTCCGGTGATCCCGGGGACGGGACGTAAGCGTAGATATGTACCTGGCAAGGCTTCACCGAATGGAGGTCTGGGGGTATATCTGGGGATATGCAAACTAGGTATAAATAAATTATATTACTATAAACATTAAGTTAATGATCATATTCGGTGGATGCCGGGCCCACCACACCCACACGCGCGAGACCGATCCGGAAGGCCACCCTGAAAGTCGCGAGACCTGCGACACCGTGACCGTTCGCGACGACGGTGAAAAAACCGGTGAAGGCACACGGGCCGAGGTCAAAGATGACGACGCCGTCAATGAAGCCTACCGGGGTCAAGAAATGGGCGACAACGAAGCCCAAGCCGCCTGCAATTCCTGAATTTCATCTGTCCCAGCATCCATATCTCCCGAGGACATCAACCGCTCCATGCAGCCATTCACGATGACTGAATGTCCGCCGCAATCAGATCATACTGTTCGCGTGTCACCTCCGGACGGATTCCAAACCACAGCTCGAAGCCTCGGACGGCCTGGTGCAGCAACATTTCCAGGCCGTTGGACGTGGTCAATCCACGGGCTTCAGCGGCCGCCAGGAGCGGCGTTTTCAGCGGCACGCTAACGATATCCGAGACGATGGCGCTTTCCTTCAGCGGAGACAGGTCAATGTCCAATGCCAATTTCCCCAGCATGCCGAGCGACGTGGCGTTGACCAAAAGTCCGGTGTTCGCCACGAGCGCCGGCACGTCATCCCAATTGGCCGGTTTAACGCCGCCCCCAAAGGATTGGCGCACCGCATCCGCCTTGGCCCTGGTCCGGTTGACGACGTGGATGCTGGAAATTCCGCGGCCCAACAGAGCATAGACGATGGACAGGCTGGCCCCGCCGGCGCCGAGAACAACAGCGTCGTCCGTACGTTTATCCCAGCCCGGCGCCGATGCATCGAGCGATCCGACAAACCCGTCCCCATCCGTGTTGGTTGACCGCAGTATGTCGCCATCAAGCCAGAGCGTGTTGGCGGCACCGATGGCGCGGGCCTTTTCGTCCGGTTGCGACAGCCTAAAGGCCGCGTCCTTGTGGGGCATCGTGACGTTGGCGCCAACGTAACCGTGTCCGGCGAGATTGGTGACGAAAGCCTCGAAATTTTCCGGCGCGATCTCCTCGATACGGTAATCGCCGTCGATGCCATAGCGTTTGATCCAGTAGCCGTGAAGCTTCGGCGACCGGGACTGCCTGGCCGGATAGCCGATCACGCACGCCGCGCGGGTCGCGGTGCTCATGGTGCGGTTGTCCTCACTTCGCCGCCAGCATGTCGGCCATCGCGTCAATCGCCACGACGTAACCGTTAACGCCAAGGCCGGCAATGAGCCCCGTCGCCGCGGCGGTCACATAAGAAACGTGGCGGAACGATTCCCGCTTATGCGGGTTCGAGATATGCAGTTCGATGATGGGGCTCTTTACATTATTCAAGGCATCCAGAATTGCCACCGACGTATGGGTGAAAGCCGCCGGATTGATGATGATCCCGTCGGCGCCATCGATGGCCTGGTGAATCCAGTCAAGGATCTGGGCTTCGCTGTTGGACTGCTCAAAGAAGATTTCCAGCCCTCGGCTTTTGGCCCGGGATTCGCACATGGCCTTAAGCTCAGCCAAGGTCGTATGGCCGTAGATGTCTGGTTCCCTGGTGCCGAGCAAATTGAGATTGGGGCCGTTGAGAACGAATATCTGTTTGCTCATGGATTACGACGCGTCCTTAATGGTTATTGCTGGCCTGTACGGGGCCCAGCGGCGGGTGATTCCCGTGCCGCCCGGTGAGAGGTTAATTCTT
>JAQCKY010000310.1 GCA_027592155.1 Pseudomonadota bacterium | reverse complement strand
CCGGCTCGCTTCCGTCATTGCCGTCGCCTTGCTGCTGCCCAGCGGGGCAATCGGGCTGTACAGTTACCTTGGCAGCCCTGAAAGGCCCGACGTTCCATTTGCCTCTCGCACCTTTTCGCAACCGGCAGCCACGGCCCAATCCGGGCGGCCGGGCGAAATGCCCGACATGGCGGCCCTGACCCAGCGTCTTGTCGACCGTCTCAAAACCGATCCTAATAATCTGGACGGCTGGCTTTTGCTCGGGCGCACGCATCTTCAGGCGCAAAATCTCGATGGCGCCGTCGATGCCTTCCTCAAAGCCCGCGAGCTGGCACCGACGCGCAGCGACATTGTGGCGGCCTACGGCGAGCTCTTGGTCATCCGCGACCAAGGTCAAATCTCTGAGGCCGCGCGAAATGCCTTCGCGGATGCGCGCAAGATTAACCCCAGCGAAGCCCGTGCCTTGTTCTATCTCGGGCTCGACGCCTCGCAACAGGGCAGCTATCGGGACGCCTTGCAATACTGGGTTGACCTCCGAGCTATCTCGCCGACCGACGCGCCCTTCATGGCCCAGCTCCAGGCCTACATCGCCGACGCCGGCAAAAAGTCAGGGATTGACGTCGCATCGATAACGCCGCGCCTAAAACCGATTGAACGGGTGGAAGCCGCGCCTCGGCCCGGACCAACCCGAGAAGATGTCGAGGCCGCACAGGAGATGTCACCTCAGGATCGCCAAGCGATGATCCAAGGTATGGTGCAACGTCTCGCCGACCGGTTGAAAGAAAACCCCAACGACCCCGTCGGATGGGAAAGATTGGCCAACGCCTATCGGGTGCTTGGCGAACCGGAAAAGTCGCGTGAGGCGTTTGAAAAAGCCAAAGCCCTCCAGGGACAAACACAGGGCGGGGCCGCAACACCTCCACCCGCCGTCGCACCGCAGCGAGGACCAACCCGCGACGATATCGATGCCGCACGTCAGATGTCACCGGAAGACAGACAGATCATGATCCGGGGCATGGTCGAACGGCTTGCTGACCGCTTGAAAGAAAACCCCAATGACCGGGCCGGCTGGTTGCGTCTCGCCAACGCGTACCGGGTTCTGGGAGAAACGGTTAAAGCCCGCGAAGCGATGGAAAAAGCAAATGCCCTCGGTGGTACACCAGCTAAATAATGCCGATCGCAGAGCCGTACAAAACGGCCGAAAGCCGATTAGGAGTTTGTCATGAACACGCCACGGCGGAGAAGTCGATCATTCCCTTTAATGCTGCTCGCAACGTTACTGTTCGCCTGGACGGGGCAAGCGGTCAGTTTCGCCCAGGGTGTTGTCACTAAATATGTTCGCTACCAGCAGGGCGATACAGTCGGCTACGGCGTGCTCGACGGCACAACCATC
The DNA here is from genome assembly GCA_027592155.1 of Pseudomonadota bacterium. Taxonomy (GTDB): domain Bacteria; phylum Pseudomonadota; class Alphaproteobacteria; order Rhodospirillales; family UBA2165; genus JAQCKY01. The sequence continues at coordinate 2,995 of JAQCKY010000310.1, read as the reverse complement.
CATGTATTGAATGGCGATTTTCTGACCGGCGCCAAGCCGACCGGGGCAACGATCGCGCTTAGCGCCGTCCGGCTCTTGCCTCCGACAAAACCCAGCAAGGTTCTCGCCATCGGCCTGAACTTCGCCAGCCACGGATCGTCTTCCGGAAATCCGCCCGTATTTGCAAAATTTCCGTCCAGTGTGATCGGCCACGAAGCCGATATCGTCATCCCACCCGACGCCGGCGATCTGCATTATGAAGGCGAGATGGTCATCATCATCGGCAAACGCGCCAAAAACGTGCCGCAGGATCAGGTTAGCGACTACATATTCGGCATCGCACCGGGCAACGATATCTCGGAACGCTCATGGCAATCCTCGGATCTGCAGTGGCTGCGTAGCAAAGCGAGCGACGGTTTTGGCCCGGTCGGCCCAGCCGTGGTGACCGGCCTGAACTACCGCGATATCCTGGTGCAAACCCGGGTCAACGGCGAGATACGGCAGTCAGAAAGCACCAAAAATATGATCCACTCGGTCGATAAGATCGTCAGCTGGATTTCCCGCTATTTCACCTTGGAGCCGGGCGATATGATCTTTACCGGAACACCGGGGTCCACCCGCGGCATGCAGGCGGGCGATGTCGTCGAGGTCGAACTCAAAGGTGCCGGCGTTCTGCGCAATCGGCTCGTCAAAACGAAATAGAGACAGGGGATTTCCCATGATCGATCATATCGGACTCGAAGTCAGCGACTACGAAGGTGCTAAAAAGTTCTACGCGGCCGCGTTGGCGCCGTTGGGCTACACCCTCATGATGGAGCATGACACCCAAGATCATGGCCGGCATGCCGGTTTTGGCGCGGACGGAAAAATGGATTTCTGGCTGGCCGACGGCCGCAAGACCGGACCCTGCGTCCACATCTGTTTTCGCAGTCCTGACCGGGCGACGGTTGATGAATTTTATAAGGCTGCCATCGCCGCCGGTGGAACGGACAACGGCGCGCCGGGCATCCGAGAAATCTATCACCCTAACTATTACGGCGCGTTTGTGCTCGACGCGGATGGGCACAACGTGGAAGCAGTTTGCCACGCGCCGGCTTAATTGGTTTTCTTGAGGCTTAGCGCTTCCTGACGAACATGAAGTCACCGCCGTCATGGCCGGCTTTTCGGACATCCGAATATTGCGGAGTCTGATCGGCATTAAGCATGACGGGACGGCGGATGGCATTGAACAGCGAATTGCCGTCCAAAATCCCGTTATTATCGCCAAGCGTCTTTAGGATCGCATCGGTAAAGGGTGAATGACCGCTGCCGCTATTATCCGCCACCGGCTCCAGCCCGCCGGACGTGATCACCACGCGGGCACGCCGCCGGGACATATCCTGAAAATATTTAGGGGAACCCAACGCGATATTGACGCCGCGGGTCAGGCGGCCCGAATAACAACTATCGGCCACCACCATCACATGTTTGGCTTCCATGGCCTTCAGAGTATCGGTGATGGTGTCGTTGGAGATCCAGTTGGACCGCCGGTTCGGCTTCGCATCGACGGGCAGCCAATATCCCTGATCCGACTTCTGGTCGAGCCAACCATGGCCGGCATAATAGATCAGCAGATTGTCGGTAAACTTCAACGTCGTGCGCAGTTCGTCTAGCTTATCGAGAATTTGTTCCCGCTTCGGATTGAGGAGCACCGTCACTTTGAACTGGTATTTTTCCTCAAGCAGCGTGGCAATCGCCCGGGCATCGGCGCGTGCCGTCCTCAAAGGAGTAAGGCTCGTATAGTTATCGATGCCAATGATCAGTGCATGATAGGTCCCGAAATTTACGCCCGTCGGGATGTTGAAACGACCTGACGCGCCTCCAGAAAGTGCAGAAGCCGGTTGCATCTGTTCTTGCACCGGTGGCGGCGGCGGTGGTGGCGACCCGAAGGCCTGGTCAAGAAGCACCTTTTGCCGCGCTTCAAACTGTTGCTGAGTGATCAGCCCCGTCGAACGCAAATCCTTCAAGCGAGCCATATCGGACTGCAGACCACTTTTTTGGTCAGAACGAACTGTTGGACTGACAGGAGGAACAGTGCTACGCGCCGCGGCAGCCTGCCTCTGCTCCTCGGCGCGATTGGCCGCGCCACGGCGCTCAAGCTCATTCTCCCGCTTGAGTCGGCGGGCAACGACAGCGGCTCTCAGTTGTTCGTCTTGTCGGCGTGCCTCGCCTGCCGTCTGATCAGAACGGTCGGCGGCATTACTATTTTCACTCGATGAACGGGTGGATCCAGCCATCTCAATCACCGTGGGTGACCTCGAGGCGGCTGCCTTAATTTCGGCTGTGCTTGCACTCGCCAGCATGCTGGCCGCCCGCGTACCCGCACGAACTAAAATCAGCTCTCCTTCGCAGGCATGGTAGTCCGTGTAATTGGTTTGTACCGCACCTCTAAACCAACCGTCAAAATAGTCGCCGCAAAACTGACCCGCTATTTTCAAGGTGGCGTCGAAGGTCACGCGATACCGAATACCATGAAGCGAAAAATTCGACCAAAAGGCCATTTTTCCATCCGGCGCAACATCGCCTTTCAACTGGTACTTGCCGTTCAGATGGTTGGTGTCAGCGGTAAATTTTCCATTGCTAACCCGAGCGACCAGGGTTTTACGTTGCTCGAAGCCATTACCACAGCCATCGCGATTGTAAATATCATCGCTCAGACGAAACTGTCCGATCCAGTTTCCATCAAAAGCGCTTTGCGCCGCCGCTATTCCGCTAACCGTCATCAGCGCCGAACTTAGCAACGCGACAACGACAATCGAAATCCCTAGTCGCTTCACTGTCGAACTCCAACTATCCATGGGGACGATCATAACGGAAATTCTCGCTGGGACCAAAGGCGCTCGTATAAACCGATCAGAATGAGGAAGTTCACGATCCTATAAGCCTGATGTAAGGCAGCAGATATAATCTAGTGGTTACCATTTAACGGAAGAGTCCGATTTGGGATTCTCACTTTTGTGTGGCTGTGCGAGTCTGG
>JAQCKY010000309.1 GCA_027592155.1 Pseudomonadota bacterium | reverse complement strand
CCGTTCGAATGGGATGGGCCAATCGATTACATCATTCACGCCGCCGGAATCGCCAGCCCCTTCTATTATCGGGCCTATCCCTTGGAGACCCTAGAGGTTGCGATTACAGGCACGCGAAACATGCTGGAGCTCGCTGATAAGAAAGAAGCCCGCTTAACATTCTTTTCGTCGAGCGAAATTTATGGCGATCCTGATCCCAAGCATGTCCCCATCGCGGAGAGCTACCGCGGTAATGTCGCCTGCCAAGGTCCCCGTGCCTGTTATGATGAAAGCAAGCGGGTCGGGGAGACGCTCACCTATATTTTCCATACCCGAAACGGGACCCATACGAACGTGATCCGGCCGTTTAATGTCTACGGGCCGGGCATGCAGGAAACTGACTATCGGGTGCTGCCGAATTTCGCCAATCGCATCAAGGCTGGGCTTCCGTTAAACGTCTACGGGTCAGGCAATCAGACGCGGACATTTTGTTATATAACCGACGCAATTGTTGGATTTTTATTGGTCGCCCTAAATGGTGTACCCGGCGAAGCGTATAATATCGGCAATCCAACGCCGGAAATTTCCATCGCCGACCTGGTCGGCCATATCGAGACCGTCCTTGACCGGCCGTTAGAGCATAATGTCGTCGAGTATCCGGACAGCTATCCGGCAGATGAGCCCAATCGGCGCTGTCCCGACATCAAAAAGGCGCGCCTTCAACTCGGGTTTGAGCCCGGGGTCGGGATTGAAGATGGTTTGAAGCGATTTCTCGATTGGGCCGACAGCGTTTACACCGGCAAGCAATAAACTTTGACTGACGACACGGCAGCAATCGGTTTGATCGGCGCCAGCCGTTGGGGGCGTGCTTATCTCAGTACGATTCGAGACATTCCGACCGCCGAGCTTGTGATGGTGGCGAGCTCCAATCCCGAAAGTGCGAACCTGGTCGACACCTCCTGTTCCGTCGTCGCGGATTGGCGCGATGTCGTTCAGAGTAAATCGATTACCGGGATTATCGTTGCCACGCCGCCGGCAAGTCACGCGGCGATCGCCCATGCCGCGATGGATGCTGGGAAGGCAGTGTTGATTGAAAAACCGTTGACGCTGTCAACCGACGAAGCGGAAATGCTCCTCCGTATTGCGGATCAAAATGATTCTTTCGTCATGGTGGATCACATTCATCTATACAATTCGGCGTTTCAGGAACTTTGCCGCCGGATTGAAATCGACGGGGCGGCCGTCCACTCCATCAGCTCCGCGGCCGGTGCGCACGGACCTTTCCGGTCAGATGTTTCCGTCCTCTGGGATTGGGGACCTCATGATCTGTCGATGTGCTTGGCGCTGTTAGACAAAATCCCAGTTGAGGCGCATGCCGAACGCCTGGAGCGGCGCCGAACTGAAGGCGGGGACGGTGAGACCGTTCAGATCGACCTCTTATTCCCGAACGATGTGGTGGCCACCATTACCCTCAGTAATTTACTCACCGAGAAACAACGTTCGTTCGGCGTCGACACCGAAGAACATCGATATCTCTATGACGACACCGCCGACGACAAATTGACGGTTGAGAATAACGAGACGTCTCAACAAGAGTCGCTCGCCGTTGACCCAACCCTCCCCTTGGCCCGGGTTGTTGAAACATTTGCCGACGGTATCCTGACAAACGCCAAAGACCGGTCGGGATTGACGCTGGGCGCCGAGATCGTTCGAATTCTTACTCATTGCCAGGAACAACTCGATGCAGCGGAGGGTGCCAGGTCGTGCTGATTTCAGCACTCCTGATCGCGGTGGCAACATTGGTCGCAACAAATTACGCGACTCTGTTCGTGAGATCCTATCTGCGGCGCCGCGATCTCCTTGACCATCCTACCGGCCGCTCAAGTCATCAAATACCGACTTTGCGCGGCGGCGGGCTGGCAATCGTCCCTGTTATCATGATTGCCTGGGCGCTTATCGCCTGGGATCCAACGGGGTGGGCTGGACGCGAGGCTGTACCCGGGATGGAATGGCTTCTTTTAGCGACCGCCGGGATCGCCGGCATTTCATGGCTCGACGATCTAAAAAATATATCGCAGCTGATCCGGCTTGCCGTTCATGCCGCCGCAATTGCCATGATCCTTATTTTGGTTCCGATGCCGGGACCGATCTTCCAAGGCCTGCTGCCCCCCGTTCTGGACAAGTTGGCGGCGGGTGCTCTGATGTTGTGGTTCGTCAATCTTTTCAACTTTATGGATGGGATCGACGGAATATCGGTGGTCGAATCTCTCACGATCGTCATGGGCGTGTTCGCCGTATTTTTGTTCGCGGACATCGGTGAGGCAATTGTTCTGTTGTCCCTGGCGATAGGGTGTTCGACGGCGATGTTCCTGAGATGGAATTGGCATCCCGCGCAGATTTTTCTCGGCGATATTGGGAGCGTTCCGCTGGGATTTCTGCTCGGTTGGATTCTGCTTCTTTTGGCCGCTCATGGTCATTGGGCTGCGGCGATCATCCTGCCCGCTTATTATTTTGCCGATGCGACGATTACGCTTCTTCGCCGCATGGCCAAAGGGGAAGCGTTTTGGCGGGCTCATCGCCAGCATTTCTATCAGCGCGCGGCCGCAGCCGGGTTAACCCATGCCAAGGTCAGCGGTCGTATTGCCGTCGCAGGCGGTGTCCTGGTTCTGCTTGCGGGCACCGCCACCGCCGGATGGTCGTTGATTAGCCTCGCCGGCGCCACCGTCGTGGTTGCCGCCCTCTTGTTTAATTTGAGCCGCTAGCATGTGCGGCATTACGGGCGCATTTTTCCCCCGCAACGTCACGCCCACCGACATCAAACTCGACGCGATGATGACGGTCATGACCCATCGTGGCCCGGATGGCGACGGGCGTTACCGAAGCCGGGATGGGCGCTACCTGGCCGGATTCAGACGGCTCGCCATCATCGATCTGGAAGCGTCGGATCAGCCGATCCTCGACAATGACGACCGGCGCGTCCTGTTAGGCAATGGCGAGATTTATAACTACATCGAGCTTCGTCAGCGAGCGGATACCAAAGGCTATCCCTATAAGTCGCGCGGCGATATGGAGGTTATTCTCCCGCTGGTTCAATCCCTTGGGGACAATTTCGTTGATGAGCTAAACGGCATTTTTGCGCTGGCGCTATACGATTCCAAAGATCATTGCCTTACGCTCATTCGCGACCGGCTGGGCGTAAAACCGCTTTATTGGGCGACTCTTAAAGACGGGAGTTTGATCTTTGCCTCGGAGATCAAAGCCCATTTTGCATCCGGTTTTATAACGCCTGAAATTGAAGACGAAGACGTCTCAGCCTATCTCGCTCACGGATATGTCCCGAGCCCGCGAACGATCTTCAAGGGCGTTCGAAAACTTCCCCCCGGCCATCGGCTCAAGATTGACGCCGACGGCAAAATTGATATCGCGCCCTATTGGGACCTGACGGGAAACGAGGATCTTCCTACCGAGCCGGCTGAGATAGAGCAGCATCTCTTGGATCTTTTGTCGGACAGTGTTCGGCTGCAGCTTCGCAGCGATGTCCCTATCGGCATTTTGCTATCGGGCGGCATCGATTCCGGGCTCTTGGTTGCCCTGGCTGCCGAGCATTCCAGCGCGGAGCTCAATACCTACACCGTCCGGTTCGAAGGCGGTGGCTTCGACGAGTCACCCCTCGCCGAAGAAGTCGCGCGGCGATACGGCACCAATCACACGACCCTCGATTTACCATCAGGTGCAGTTCACGAGCAGCTTCCCCGGCTCGCATGGATGACAGAGGAGCCGCTGAATGACCCGGCGGTCCTTCCCAATTACCTGATCGAACAGGCCTTGAGCGAGCGGGTCACGGTTGCGCTGAACGGCACCGGCGGCGACGAACTATTCGCCGGTTACGGCCGTTATTTTCCCCTCGAAATTGAGCAAAAATACCTCGCACTACCACGCTGGGCACGGGCGAATATTGTTGAACCCGCCGCCGGTTTGTTCTCACCGATGACGGCATGGCAACTTGCCCGCGCGGGGAAGTATGAGCTTGATCGTGGTGGCTATCAGCACGACCACAGCACTCATTTTCCGGCACCCGTCCGAGGAATTATCGGAAATCGACAAACCTGTCCGGATCCAGCGCAGCGTGCTGCGTTAGAAAATTTCGTAGGGCCTGCTCAATCCGGAGCGCTCTATGCGGACATCAAAACTTATCTGCCGGAAGATCTTCTTACCCTCGTCGACAAAACGTCGATGGCGGTTAGTGTCGAGGCTCGCGTACCGTTCCTCGATCACCGCTTCATGGCGGCAGCTCTCTCGGTTTCGCCCGACATTCGAACCCCCAACGGTGTGCAAAAGGGGCTTGAGCGCCGGATGGCGTCCCGCTATTTGCCGGAGTCGGTCCTCACGGCGCCAAA
>JAQCKY010000308.1 GCA_027592155.1 Pseudomonadota bacterium | reverse complement strand
AGCTTGCTATGCCCTTTGACGTGGTATTTTTCCAGATCGAGCCAGCCGTCATACCAATCCGCCGGCCCGGTATGCTCATCATCGATGCCGACGGTATATTCAGGGGTGTTGCTGATCGGCCAGTTGAGCAGGTGATCGTTGCCGACCAGGATAACCAGTTCGATTTCTCGCTCGTCCAGATGCTCCCGCATCTTTTCCGTTGCGGCGAGCGCCATGACCTGTTCTTCCTGCGGCGCGGCATCGAACCATCCACACAGTCCCGGTGAATGGGTCATGGCCATTGCGGCGGCGATCTCGGCCATTACGAGGTCTCCTTTTCCCGGTCCCAAATCGTCCCCGACAGGGCATTCTGGGACTCTTTCGGAAATGCATTTTGGTAGGCCGTGAGCGCCGGGTGATTGTTGGTCATTCCCGTAACGCCGTAAAACAGCCGCAAGATATGCGGGATCAGATATTGGTGAACGCCGATTTCCATCAGCCGTTTGACGTCGACATCCCGCAGCGCCTCATATTCCGCTGCGGAGCATCCAAATTCCCGGCATAGATTTTCGAGGTCATTGAGCCATCGATCTCTGAGGACCGCGTCTTTGCGGACATAATAGATCATGTCGTTCAGAGGCAACGTGATGTCACAGCGTTCAACACTACCCATATTCGCTTACTCCTAGTTCGTATCAAATGATACTAAACGAAAAATTCCGACCGGTCGACGGCCTTTCCCGTTTTGCGTGGCGGCCCAGCGTTGGTTAGGATACCGGCACGAAATAATAACCAACCCCAATGCGGTGGAGGCTAAAAATGCAACACGGAATCGGCCAACCGGTCACGCGCACCGAAGACCCCAGGCTTTTGACAGGCCGAGGGATTTATGTCGACGACATTACCCTGCCGAACCAGGCCTATGCGGTAATCGTCTATTCGACAATCGCCCACGGTATCATCAAATCCATCGATACCGAAGCGGCGAGTGCCGCGCCTGGTGTGTTGCTGATCCTCACCGGTGAGGACGCCAAGGCGGACGGGTTAGGCGGATTTGGTCCCGCCTTCATGCCCGAGGATGTCGGCATTCCGGTCCCCGGCCATCGGACGTCACGTCCGATCCTGGCCCAGGGGAAAGTGCGTCATCTCGGCGAGCGGGTTGCCTTGGTCGTGGCGGAGACCGCCCATCAGGCGATGGACGCGGCCGAGCTTGTAGAAGTCGATTACGAAACTCTTCCCGCCGTCACCACGGCGGTTGAGGCGGTCAAGGACGGCGCCCCTCAGGTTTATGATGAAGCCGCAAACAACACCTCCTTTGCTCTTCGTATGGGCAATGGTGAAGCGGTTGCCGCCGCATTCGAGAGCGCGGCTCATACGACCAAAGTCTCGATCTACAATAACCGCCTCACCGCGAATTCCATGGAGCCGCGGGGCTCCAACGCCACTTACGATCGAGCCAGCGGTGAGACGACGCTCTATGTCAGCACCCAGAACCCGCACGGCGTGCGTGAAGAACTTTCCGGCCATATTTTCCACGAGCCTGAAACCAAACTACGCGTGATTGCCCGCGATGTGGGCGGCGGGTTCGGTATGAAGGGGGGTGTTTACCCGGAAGAGGCGCTTGTCGTCTGGGCAACCAGGAAGATTCAGCGGCCAGTGAAGTGGACGCCGTCCCGCACCGAATCGCTGATGAGCGACGATCAGGGCCGGGACCAGACCGTCGAGGCGGAATTGGCGCTCGACGCGGATGGTAAGATATTGGCGCTCCGCTGGGCCGCACTAAACAATGTCGGTGCCTATATCGTCGGCGCGGCCAATGTGCCGGTAATGTTTTCGCTGCGGTTGGCGCAAACGGTTTATGCCATCCCCGAAATCGACGTCGGCACCAAGGCGGTCTTCACCAATGTCCCGCCGACGACGCCCTATCGCGGTGCCGGACGGCCAGAGGCGGTCTATATCATGGAACGCCTGATGGATACGGCGGCCCACGAGATGGGCATCGATCCGGTCGAACTCCGCCGTAAAAACCTGATTGCGGCGGACGCCATGCCGTTCACCACCCACACCCATTACGTCTACGATTCCGGTGAATTCGATGCGACCATGTCCCAATGCGTTGCCGCCGCCGACTGGGATGGGTTCGAAAAACGTAAAGCGGAAAGCGAAGCTAACGGGCGCTGGCGGGGCCGGGGTCTTGCTTATTACATCGACGATACCGGGATCTTTAATGACCGGATGGAGCTTCGGTTCGATCCGTCCGGCTCGGTCACCATTGTCGCCGGAACCTTCTCTCACGGCCAGGGCCATGAAACCACCTATCCGCAGATGGTCTCCGACTGGCTCGGTGTCGACGCCGATAATATTCGCTTCATCCAAGGCGATACGGCGGCGGTCTCCTTTGGGCGGGGCAGTTATGCCTCGCGCAGCATGATCGTCGGCGGCAGCGCGCTGCGCTATGCCGCCGATGAGATCATCGAAAAGGGTAAGAAGTTCGCCGCCCATGTGATGGAGGCTTCGCCTGCCGACATCGAATTCGCCGACGGAAAATTCGTCGTCGCCGGCACGGATAAGCAGATGTCGATGACCGAGGTCGCGCAATGGGCCTATCATCCCGCCGGCCTGCCGCCTGAACTCGGCATCGGGCTTGAAGGGGTCGGCGGATTTGCGGCGACCAGCCCCAGCTTCCCCAACGGCTGCCACATCAGCGAGGTGGAGATCGATCAGGAGACCGGCAAAGTCTATCTCGATCGCTTCGTTGCGGTCGACGATATGGGGATCGTGATGAACACCTTGCTGGCCCATGGTCAGGTCCAGGGCGGTGTGGGCCAGGGTGTCGGTCAGGCATTATTGGAAGACCTTCAATATGATCCGGACTCGGGTCAACTCCTGACAGGGTCGTTTTTGGATTACTGCATGCCCCGGGCCGATGATTTGCCGAGCATGGAGATCGAAATGAACGAAGTGCCGTGCACGTCAAACCCCATCGGCGTCAAAGGCGCAGGCGAGGGGGGCACGGTCGGCGCGACACCCGCTGTGATTATCGCCATCCTCGATGCGCTCCGGAGTGAGGGCGTGAACGATATCCCAATGCCCGCGACGCCGGAACGTATCTGGCAGGCACTCGCTGATGCAAAGAAGGCGGCTTAAACATTATGTCCATGGATGATTTTAGAAACCCCGCCCGCACCCGGTTGGCCAATGATGAGTTGTCTTTGGGTGTCGGCTTGTGGCAAGCTCGCACCGTCGATATTGCCAAGGCGATGACCGCCGCTGGTTTTGATTGGCTGTTTATCGATCTTGAGCATAACTCGATGAGCATCGACACCGCGGCCCAAATCTCGGTCGCTGCGTTGGATGCCGGTATTGCCCCGCTTGTCCGGGTCCCCAATGGTCAATACGCCATGGCAACCCGCCTTCTCGATGCGGGCGCCGGCGGTATCGTCATGCCGCAGGTTCAAAACGCGGCGGAAGCCCGGGAGATCGTCGATGAACTCCGCTATGCGCCGATTGGACATCGCGGGGTTACCGGGTCTATGTCTCAGTTCAACTTCATCGTGCCGGATATCGGCAAGGCGACGGAAATTTTGAACCGTGAAAATCTCCTGGTTGTCATGCTGGAAACCGAAGACGCCATCGCGCAGGTGGATGACATTGCTTCGGTTGCCGGAATCGATGTCGTCATGATCGGCACCAACGATCTCGCCATGGATATGGGAATCCCCGGCCAGTTCGCCGATGATCGCATCGTGGCCGCCTATAAAACCGTCAAAGCGGCCTGTGACAAAAACGGCAAATGGATGGGCATGGGGGGCGTGTACAACCCAAAGCTCTTGCAGCGCTATGTCACGCTCGGCGCGCGGTTCATTTTATCCGGCAATGACATCGGCTTCCTGATGGCGGGAGCCCAAGCGAGAACCGGAGAGCTTCGCGGCCTCGATTTGGATTAGCCTCCTGTGAGACGGATTTATGTCCTCGCCCTGAGCGTGTCGAAGGGCGAGGTAGCATCTCATGGTTCGATAATCTCACCATGAGGAACCTTTCCCCGATCCTCGTCCTAAGCGCGTCGACCTGCCTTCGCCCGCCGAAGCGGGCTTCGCGCAGGCGGGAGGAGGAGTTTCAGGCACTCAGGCTGTGCTTGTCGAGGGGCGAGAAGCGTGCGCCAGTACTCGGGTGGCTCTGAATACGCATTACTCCAATTCGAAACCGTGACCCTCTAGAAATGGTCTAAGAATCTCCCGTCCCTCGGGTTCTGAGAGCCGCCGCGCGACATTCGCTGACCAGCCGTAGAATTCAGCGACGCCGAACTTGTCGACATGCATCTGGCGGTCGTCGGCAATCGCGCGGATCCCGTGACGCCGCTGGTCGTAGGCATCGATCTCGGCTTCCAAATCGTCGTCC
>JAQCKY010000307.1 GCA_027592155.1 Pseudomonadota bacterium | reverse complement strand
CGCTGCCATAGAGCTGAATGCCGCCGACGCCTCGTTATGGGTCGATCGCGCCCGGGCGGTCGCCGCGCGGGGCGGCTTCGGCAATGCCATCCGGGATCTCGATCGTGCCCATGAGCTTAACCCGCGTGACGCCGATACCCTCGTGTTCCGGGCCAGCGCGTTCCGCCAACTCGACCGCTTCAAAGATGCCGCTCAAGACCTCGCCGCCGCCCTGGAGCGCGATCCCAATCACCCCGAGGGCCTGTTGGAGAGAGGCATTCTGGCGCGGCTCGGCGACGATAAACCGGCGGCGCGCCAGGATTGGCTCCGGGTAATCGAGGTCGCCCCCGACAGCCCGGCGGCACGCATGGCGCAGAGGAATCTGGAGAAGATGGACGGGGGCGGGCGATAGCTTCGCGGCGTTGGCGGCAGACTAAAAATCCAAATCCGCATAATGACGGGGCGCTGGTAAGCCCGGGATCGCGTCGGCCAGGAGGGGCCGGAAACTGGGGCGGGATTTGATCCGGGCAGAACGATTATGTGCCGGCTGGTGCTGTTCCCAAGGAATATCGCCGAGATAGTCAACCGCCGACAGGTGCGCCGCCGCCGCGATATCGGCGAGAGACAGATTGTCTCCGGCCAGCCAGTCCCGTCTTTCGCACAGGTAGTCGATGTAATTGAGATGGGTGGTGAGATCTTGCAGCGCCGTCCGGATCTGGCGCGAATCGGGCTCCCCCAAGCCGAGAAATCGTTTCATCACCTTTTCCGTGACCAACCGGTCGGTGACCTCCCGGTCGAATTTGGTGTCGAACCAGCCGACCAGGCGGCGCACCTCGGCACGCTCCACCGGCGCGCGCCCAATCAGCCTGGGGTCGGGGTGGGTTTCTTCGAGATATTCACAAATTGCCGCCGAGTGTGAGAGTACAGTGCCGTCGGTCTCGACGAGCACCGGAACATCGCCCGCCGGGTTAAGCGCCAGGAACTCCCGGCGCCGTTCCCACACCGGTTCTACGGTCATGGTAAATTCCACCTGCTTCTCGGCAAGGACGAGGCGCACCTTACGCGAGAACGGGGAAAGCCAAAGATGATACAGCGTTCGCATTTGTTACGGTTATAACCAGATTCGCGCTTCAAGACCAAAGGCGCAATTGTGGCAATTCTCCCCGACAATGCTATAAACGCGCAAACATCCAGGTGAACCCAACCGTGCCAATTTTTCAGCTCGTGGTCCTCTCCGCCATTCAGGGGATAACCGAATTTCTTCCCATATCGTCGTCCGGCCATTTGGTCCTTGTCCCCGCCTTCACGGGCTGGGCGGATCAGGGGCTGATTATCGACGTTGCGGTCCATGTTGGAACGCTGTTCGCGGTAATGCTCTATTTTTGGCGCGATCTCTGGTTTATGATGCGCAGCTGTGTGACGACGATATTCAGCCGAGATCGGGTGATGGATGACAACATACGCCTCGCCCTAAAATTGATTCTGGCAACCATCCCTGTCGTGATTGCGGGCTTTGCTCTCAACGAGTTCTTGAAGGACGGCATCCGCGCGGTTCAGGTCGTCGGCTGGGCCACGCTCATCTTTGGGATACTGCTCTACGTCGCCGACCGCGCCAATATGACGGTCCGCAAGATCGAACATATTAGCTGGCGCGGCGCTGTTTTCATCGGGGCTATGCAGATTCTGGCTCTTATTCCCGGCACCAGCCGCTCCGGCATCACCATGACCGCGGCACGCTTCCTCGGCATCGACCGCGCGGATGCTTCGCGTTTCTCGATGCTGCTGTCGATCCCGGTGATCCTCGGTGCCGGCACCCTAAAGGGTAAGGAGCTGATCGAATCCGGCGACGCCCAACTCACCATATCGTGGTGGCGCTGTCGGCGGCCTTCGCTTTGCTTGCCATCGCTCTGTTCATGGCCTGGATCAGACGGGCGAGTTTTGCCCCCTTCGTCATCTACCGGATATTGCTCGGCGGCGGGCTGCTGTACTTTGCCTATTTCGCACAGGACATGAAGCTATTCTAGCGTCCGGGGAAAGAGGCTGGGATCGTGGACAATAAGGTGACATGACGTGACTAAAGCCTTCGCGACATTCTTGGCGGCGCTCGTCACCGCCCTGACCTGCTTCCTGCCGAGATGGAAGCGGTTGACGGTTCGGGCGCGTCTCTATGAAAAATTGCAGCCGTTCGAAGAGGTGGCGTTCGAGGATCGAACCTTAAAGCTGCTGATTCCAGATCGCACCAGCATCTATTGGGCAAAATCGGGGCTTCAAATCGAGCCGATGACAAATCGTTGGATCGCCTCATTTTCAAAAGAAGATGTCTTTTTCGATATCGGGGCAAATATCGGGCTGTACTCTTTATCGGCGGCGGCCCATGGCGTCGCCAAGGTATTTGCGTTTGAGCCCAATCCGTTTTCATTCGGCGTTTTGGCCCGCAATATTGTTGCCAATGAATTCGGCTCTCAGATCGTGCCGGTATGCCTGGCGATGAGTGACGAGTCCTCCATCGTAAGCTTCAAGCTCAGTGGAACTCACGCGGGATCGATCGGGAATGAAATCGCCCATGACGGGTCTACTGGTGGCGGCATCTTGGTCCAGTCGGCTGCGTTTTCCGTCGATGAATTTGTCCGCGTTCAAGGTATTTCGCGCGTCACTCACCTGAAGATCGATGTCGATGGGTTGGAGTTGGAAATCCTTCAAGGCGCGCCCGAAATTTTGGCGAACCCGGCCCTAAAATCGGTCCTCGTCGAGGATAATTCCACCGACGGGCAGGGTGAATATGCCCTCATCTCCTTTCTCGAAAAATTTGATCTCCAGGTTTCCAACGGTTGGGGGCCCGATGGGACCGATAACAAAATATTCGTCAGGAAAAGTCAGTGATAGCCTCGGATCGGCCGATTCTTCGGCGTCGATATGGGGATTGCCGTTGAATTTGGTGCGCCGCCAAGTTACTCGTGACCTATTCTTCGGATGGATACGGAACGACCCGCCGACCCGGCATAACTCTCCGGCAATGATACGAACCCTATGACCACGATCCTCGCCATACATTTTGGAATTCATGATTCCGCGGCCGCGTTGTTCGAAGACTACGCCATGCTGGCCGCCGTTCAGCGAGAGCGGCTGGTGCGGCAGAAAAAAGCCGGGGGCGCGCCGCAAGAATGTATCGCCGAAGTGCTCTCCATCGCCGGCCTTCGCCTTGAAAACATCGATGCGGTGGTCTTTTCCCGCGCAGAATTCACCCGCCACCTTTACAAGACCGATCCGCTCCGGCGGATACGAGACTTGGTGCGCGGCAGCCGTGAGACGACTCGCGATCTGTCGACGGTTATGGTGAAGGCCGGCACCGATAATCCCTTCGACGTCCTTAATACCGAGGGTGTGCTGCGGTTTTTCGGTCTGCCGTCGAAGGCATCCGTCTTTTTTTCGAACCACCATTTCGCCCATGCCCTGCCGTCGCTTTTTTATACCGATTGGAACGACGCGCTTCTCTATACGGCGGACGGTGCCGGCGATAACGTCAATTACAGCCATCGCATTTTCAAGGACGGCGAGATCACGACGCTTTTTGGCGACGACCGATGGCTCCACAAACCGTACCGCATCGATAGCCTGGCCCGGGCTTATGCCAACGTCACCGAAGCGCTCGGTTTCCGGCCCTTGCATCATGAGGGCAAAGTGACCGGGTTGGCGGCTTATGGAGAGCCCTCATTAAAAAGCGACTTTCAATCCCATTTCTCCTTCGATGAAAACGGCTTGATCACGAGCGACTTTCCCAACGGCACGGTCATGCGCGACCATATCATGACACTGTGCGAAGGATGCTCGCGGGAGGACGCTGCGGCCTCAGTTCAGGAGTTCGTCGAGGACATGATTTTGGAATCCGTCGGACGGTTGATGGAGACGAATCAGGTCCGAAAGCTCGGCCTCTCCGGCGGTCTCTTCGCTAACGTAAAGCTGAACCAGAGGTTGGTCGAAAGCGGCGCTGTGGACGAGATATTTATCGTACCGCCGATGGGCGACGAAGGCTTGGTCGTTGGCGGCGTCCTGCAATTTCTGTTGGAACGGGACGGCTCGGAGGGTTGGTTGGATAATCGCTATCGCCTCGAAGATGTCTATTGGGGACGGGCGTTCGGTGATGCGACCGGGCCCCGGCTGATGGGGTTCAGCCCCAAGATCAAGAAGGTCAGCGACAGTCCCGTCGCCTCAACCGCGGCGTTGCTCAATGCGGGCAAAGCCGTCGCCATCGTTTCGCAACGCATGGAGTTCGGCCCCCGTGCCCTGGGTGCCAGGACAATCATGGCGTCGCCTCAACGCCGGGACATTAACGAGTCCCCCGTGAAGAACTCTAACACTGTTGGTTGGCATAGAGTTTCCGCTAATTTAAAGTAATGGGATTT
>JAQCKY010000306.1 GCA_027592155.1 Pseudomonadota bacterium | reverse complement strand
CGCCATCGTCGAAATCGACATGACGGCAATCGGCCCCTACAAAGTGCCGTTCGGCGGCCCGCCTATCGTCGAGGCCAAAAATGCGTAAAGTCCGGGCAGGCTTAATCGGATATGGCGGCATCGTCCGAAAGGTTCTGGACGAATTGCCGCGGATTTCCGAAGACCGCGTCGATGTGACCGGGATCCTAGTGCGCAAAGGCCGATCCGAAGCGGCGCGCGGGGTCATTGGATCCGAACTCGATGTGTTCGAGGAGCTCGACCAGCTGTTGGCGACCCGTCCCCATATTATCGCCGAATGCGCCGGTCATTCCGCCGTCGATCAATATGGTGAACAGATCCTCAAAGCAGGCATCGACCTCATGGTGGTGTCGATCGGCTCGCTGTCCGATCCGCAACGCTACGACCGTCTCTATGCCGCCGCCCGCGAGGGCGACGCCCATATTGTGCTGCCGGCCGGGGCCATCGGCGCGGTCGACGCCTTAGCGGCCGCCAAGATCGGTGGGCTCAGCACCGTCAAATACCGCTCGCGCAAACCACCGGAAGCCTGGAAAGGTACCCCTGCCGAAGAAGTTTGCGATCTGGATAACCTAAAAGAAGCCTACACATTCTACCGTGGTAAAGCGCGGGAAGCGTCCTTGCTGTTCCCAAAAAACGCCAACGTCGCCGCCACGGTCGCGCTCGCGGGACTAGGATTCGACCGGACGGATGTCGAGTTGTGCGCAGACCCTAACGTTGCTGGAAACGTCCACGAAATCGAAGCGGAAGGCGTAGCGGGCTCGTTCCGGATCGAACTGCTGGGCAAGCCTATCCCTGAGAATATCCGAACATCGATGCTCACGGCATTTAGTGTCGCGCGCGGTCTGGCCAACCTGGCCGCGACAACGGTAATCTGAGAACATCGGGACCAACCGTAACTTCGCGAAAGCACAACATGGCCAAGGCAGCAACGATCCAGGCGATCGAAACCCTTTCCTGCGACGCCGGATACCGGGGATATTACTTCGTCAAACTGACCACCAGTGACGGTATTGTCGGCTGGAGCGAATATGACAGCAGCTTTGGCCCGCCCGGTGTCACGGAAGCCATCAACCGCTTTGCACAAATGGTCATTGGACAGCCGGCGGATGATCATGAATTGATCTTCGCCCAACTGTTCAGTGCAAAGCGCATGGCGATGGGCGGTGTTGTCACCCAAGCCATTGGCGCCATCGAAAACGCGCTCTTGGATGCAAAGGCAAAACGGCTTGGCATCCCCTGCCACAATCTGTTGGGCGGCAAGATCCGTGACAGCGTTCGGGTCTATTGGTCCCATTGCGGTGTCTGGCGACTGCCGCCGCGCGTACGGCATTACGGCAGCCCCGAAATCAAGAACCTGGATGATATCAAGGCGATGGGTGCGGAGGTTCGAGAGAAAGGCTTTACCGCCCTGAAAGCCTATCCGATCCGCTTCGGCGACGGCGGGCCAGTGATGTGGGGCCCGGGATTTGGCCGCCCCTTCCAGCCGGACCTCAATGTCGACCGAAAATATATCAGCGATCTTATCGATCAGTTGGAGGCGTTCCGGGACGGCGCCGGGCCCGATATGGACATCCTACTCGATCTCAACTTCAATGCCCGTACGGAGGGTTACCTGCAGATCATCCGGGCGATCTCGGACCTCGATTTGTTTTGGATTGAGATCGATCATAACGATCCCGAGGCACTGGCCGGCATCCGTTCCGCCAGCCCCTTCCCGATTGCGTCCTGTGAAACCTTATTAGGGCTTCGGCAATTCCTGCCCTACTTCCGGGCTCAGGCCATGGATGTAGCGATCATCGACGCCGTCTGGAACGGCATCTGGCAATCTATGAAGATCGCCGCCACTGCCGAGGCCCATGAGATCAACATCGCACCCCATAACTTTTATGGCCACCTCGCCACAATGATGAACGCTCATTTCGCCGCCGCCGTACCGAATTTGAGAATTGTCGAGGATGACATTGATCGGCTACCGTGGGACTCTGAAATTTTCCCCCACGAGCCGATCATCAAGGACTCTTATCTCATTCTGCCCAACACGCCGGGATGGGGCTGTGACCCTGACGAAGACGCAATCCGTGCGAGACCGCTTAAATCGCAATAAACATTGAAACCAAAAAAATTAGAGGAAGGACGACATGAAACTGGGACTCTATCAGGCATCGAACGACGGACCGATCAATCCGTGTTTAATCACAGACCGGGGCGTCGTGGATATCGCCGCCGCTGTCGGGCCTCTGGCCTCGTTACCGCCGCAGCAATGCATGGAAGGCATCATCGATCATTACGATGAACTGCGCCCCGCCCTGGAAGTCCAAAATTCCGAAGGTGCGGCACAACCTCTGGACAGTGTTCAGCTGCGGCCGCCGCTGCCCCGGCCCGGAAAGATCATCTGCTGCATCGGCAATTACTGGGAACATGCGGAACGAGAACCCAAGCCTCTCAACATGTTCCTGAAAAACCCCGATGCCGTCATCGGACCCGGCGACACGGTGATGTTGCCGGAATTTACCGAACCTTGGGTCTTTCATCACGAAGCCGAACTGGCCATCGTCACCAAGGGCCCTTCCAAATCGATCAGCCGGGAAAACTGGCGGGACGCGGTATTCGGCTATACCGCCATGATCGATGTGACGGCCCGCGGCGTTGCCCGCTCAACCTGGCGCGGCGGAAGCTGGATGGGAAAATCTTTCGACACTTTCGCGCCCATCGGCCCCTGCATCGTGACGGCAGACGAAGTTACGGACCCGAACGATCTCCATGTCCAATTCTGGTGCAGCGGTGAGCTGCGCCACGATTACAACACCAATGACATGGAACATCCGGTCCCCGAACTGATCGAGTTCGCCTCGATGATCATGACCCTGCATTCCGGCAACCTCATCGCCTGCGGCACCAACCATGAAGGCCTCGGCGCCCTACAGGATGGCGATCTCGGCGAGATTGAAGTCCAGGGCATCGGCAAGATGTCGGTCAACATCGTCGACCCGCTGAAACGGGAGTGGGAGCGCGGCGTCTATATGGGCGAAAACTCGACCAATCCCGCGGCCGTCGCGGCGGCGAAGAAAGGCGGCTAATTTGCCCATCAACGCCGTCGCCTTCGATCTCGGCGGCGTCATGTTCGAATGGGGACCGCATTTTCTCTATGAAAAGCTGATCCCCGACGCCGCCGAACGGGAACGGTTCATTGCTCGTATTTTCAACCGAGCCGTGATTCAGCGACTGGATGCCTACGACACTCTCTCGGAGGGCCTCGCCGCCCTCTCGAGAGTGCTGCCCGAGGACGCCCACCTGATCGATCAATACCTGCCCCGTTTCGGCGACACCTTCGGCCCGCCTTTCGAAGGTTCGGTAAAGATCCTCGAAGAACTGCGGGGCTTGGATATACCGGTCTTCGCGCTCAGCAACTGGTATGCCGATACCTGGCATTTCGGCGAGGCCAAATATTCCTTCCTGTCGCTCTTCGACGGTCTGTTCATATCGGGATTCGAGGGCGTGGCGAAACCCGATCCGGCGTTTTATCTCAGCGCCGCCCAGAAATTCAATTTTTCACCGAAAACGACATTCTTTGTGGACGATCACCGCCCCAACGTCGACGCGGCTGCAGAACTCGGCTTTCACGCCGTTCTGTTCGAGAATGCCGAAGACCTGAGAAACGACATGATCGCCGCCGGCCTTCCCCTCAAGAGACCCTAAGCTTTCGTATAAGCGAAAAGTAAATATCTATTAATATCAATAGGGTATTTGGTTGTGATCCGGCGCACAGACCGACCGCCTGCTGCCGTGGATACTACACTCAAGATGAATTCACGGGAGACAGTGATGATGGATATAACAACCCCCAACACCGAAGAGCGCGGAAATACCACGGCCGCCGACCTGGCCGGCCGGATTACGGCAGCGCGCGATGCGGAGGGAGATCTCATCATCTCGACCGATGACGGCCAAGAGGTCCTGATCCGGAACTATTCCGACCCCACCACAAACATCGAAATCATACTCCCCGACGACAGCCGGATCGATGGCATGACCGCCGCCACCTGGATGGCGCAAATCGGCGCCGTCATTGCCAAGGGCGGCATCGAACCGAACCAAACTTCTGAATTGGAAACCTCACTCAGGCCTGCATCGGTGAAACTGGACAGCACGGTTCTTGACGAAGATATCGCGGACGACCGGGCACACAAGGACGCCATCGCCGAGTTCGAAACCGCCGCGGGATACGATGAGGGTAAATATCAACCGGCGCCGGACCTTCCCGCCGACGACCAATCGGACTTTGGCCAGCGAAGTGCCGAGTCTCTCTCCAGAGTTTTCGCATCGCGCGAAGAACTTGGCCGGCCCGCAAACGATAGCGATACA
>JAQCKY010000305.1 GCA_027592155.1 Pseudomonadota bacterium | reverse complement strand
CAATCTGGACAGCCATATCAGCCGGATCGATCCGGTTGGTAAAGACGCCATCGTCATCAAAGACGGTCAGCAGGTAACCGAATTCCGGGAAGGAATTCTGCCCTGGTGCCTTCAGGCGCCCGTCGCATTGTGCTTTGACGAATATGATGCCGGCCGGCCGGACGTCATGTTCGTTATTCAACGCGTGCTCGAAGTCGAGGGAAAATTAACCCTGATGGACCAAAGCAAGATCGTCCATCCTCACCCTTTCTTCCGGCTTTTTGCGACCGCCAATACGGTTGGACTTGGCGACACGACGGGGCTTTACCACGGTACCCAGCAGATCAACCAGGGTCAGATGGACCGTTGGAGCATCGTCTCCACGCTTAACTATCTGCCGCCGGAAGAAGAAGTCGAAATCGTTCTCGCCAAGGCGCCATCCTATGACAGCAAAGAGGGACGCGAAACCCTTGCGTCCATGGTCGAGTGCGCGGATCTATCGCGGAACGGCTTCATAAGCGGCGATATCTCGACCGTTATGTCCCCCAGGACGGTGATCATCTGGGCTGAAAATGCGCAAATCTTCAACGATGTCGGTTTTGCCTTCCGGCTCACCTTCCTCAATAAATGCGATGAGGTCGAGCGCCCGATCGTGGCGGAATATTACCAGCGCTGTTTTGGTGAGGAATTGCCCGAATCCGCTGCCCACATCACCATGAGCTAAGCGGAGTGACGGTAAACCGGTATGTCGACCGACAACGAAGTTAACGACCTGGTCAAACAGGTCACCGAGGCCGCTTTAAAAGCGGTTTCCAATCGCGACAATGTCACGGTGAGCTTTGCCCCGGGGGCGCATGGCGTATCCCAGGGTATTGAAGAAAGCCATGCCCGGCTGCCGACCCCGCCGCGCCGCTGCAGCCTCGAAGAGTTCTTGGCGATCCGCGGCGAATCCGATGCCGCCGCACTGCGGCTCCGCTATCACGACCCCAAGGGTTACGGCCAGCATTTGCCTGGCGGTACGCCGGGCGCCGAACTCTATGACGCTGCCGAGCAAGCCCGCGTTGAAGCCTTAGGCAGCCGCACCATGAAGGGAGTCGCCACCAACATCAGTGTCTTTACCGACGCCCAATGCCGCGCCCAGGGTTATCACCTGACCGTTGAACGGGACAACGCCCAGATGGCGGCCGCCGTCGGCCTCGCCATCCGCGAGAAACTGACCGGCCAGCCTCTTCCGCCCTCGGCCATGCCCTTGATGATCCATTGGCGCGATTGGATCGCCGAGCAGATCGGCGAACAGATGGAAAAGCTTCCCGATTTGATCGAGGATCAGCAGGCCTTCGGCGAATCCCTCGACCATATTATGGAAGCGTTGGATATGACCAACGATGCCGATAGCGCCTCTGACGCCGATAGCGCCGAGGATGACGGCGGTCCGGAAGATGATTCAGAGCAGCAGGAAGACCCGGATGCGGAATCTTCTTCTGAGAGTTCCGATTCCGATTCCAGCGAATCCGATTCCGACTCGGTCGATGGCGACGCCTCGCAGGAACTCGACGACCTCATGGACATGGCGGAAGCCGAGGAAGATCCATCCGGCAATACGCGCGGCAATCCGGTCCAGCCCGAATTCGGCGACAAGGCGAATGCACCCTATCGGGCCTATTCCACCGAAAACGACGAAGTGGTCGATGCGGAATTCCTCTGCGACGCCGATGAGCTAACCCGGCTCCGGGCGCAGCTCGACCAGCAGCTCACCCACCTGCAGGGCGTGGTCGGAAAGTTGGCGAACCGCTTGCAGCGCAAGCTTCTGGCACAGCAACAGCGCTGGTGGGAGTTCGATCTCGATGAAGGTGTTCTCGATGCCGGCCGCCTTGATCGGGTTGTTACCAACCCAATGCATGCGCTGTCCTATAAGGTCGAAAAAGAATCTGAATTCCGGGACACGGTGGTGACGTTGCTGCTCGACAATTCCGGTTCGATGCGCGGCAGACCGATCTCCGTCGCGGCAATGAGCGCGGACATTATCGCCCGCACGCTGGAACGCTGCGGCGTCAAGGTCGAGGTGCTGGGCTTTACCACACGTGCCTGGAAAGGCGGCCAGTCCCGCGAGGCCTGGGTAAGCGACGGCAAGCCGGGCAATCCCGGCCGCCTCAACGATCTCCGCCACATCATCTATAAAGCCGCCGATGCGCCCTGGCGCCGCGCGCGCCGCAACCTTGGACTGATGCTGAGGGAAGGCCTGTTGAAAGAAAATATCGACGGTGAGGCTCTATTGTGGGCCCACCACCGTCTGATCACGCGCCCCGAACAGCGCCGCATCCTGATGGTGATTTCCGATGGCGCCCCGGTCGACGACGCAACGCTGTCGGTCAATCCAGGCAACTATCTGGAACGCCATCTGCGGGATGTCATCAACTACATCGAACGCCGCTCACCGGTTCAGCTGACCGCCATCGGAATCGGCCATGACGTAACCCGCTACTATCGCCGCGCCGTTACCATCAATGACGCCGAAGAGCTTGGCGGCACGATGATGCAAAATTTGACGGAACTGTTCGACGAGGACACGAGGCCGCCGCGCCGGACGGCGGCTTAATCCGCTGTCCTACTCCCTAATCGGCCAATCTTTCATGTCCATCTTTTCGGCCATGCCGCGCCGCCAATCAGGGAACGGGGCGTAGGACTCCATACCCTTCACCAACTCCTCGGTATAGGCATAAATCTCTTCGTCCGACTGGCTGAGATCGAGCGGTTCGCCGCAAGGCTGGGCGCAGTGCCAGGGAGTATCTGTATAAATTTCGACCCGGGTGCCTTCCGGGTCCCAGAAATAGACGCTCCAGGCATTGCCATGGGTGGTGGTGTACATGCGCTCCACCTGGGGCATCTCGGTCAGAACCTTCCAGAATTGCCGGACGTCATCCAGGGCCTCGACGCGGAAGGATAGCTGCTGCACTGTCGAAAATTCGTCATCCTCCGGCCGCCCCTTGGCGATCACCAGTTGATGGTGCATGTTCGGATCGGCGGTCAGGAAAGCCGCCTCATGGCCGTCTTCTTGCGGCTCAACCTGGTCCGAAATCTGGAAACCGAACAGGTCGCAGTAAAATTTGAGCATGCCGGGGAAATCCTTGACGAAAATCCCGAAATGGGCGATTTGGGCGTGCGGCATTTTTCGCCTGGAAGCTTCGGCCATAAAATTCTCCTTCCCGTTTGCTGCCCGAATGATACCACAAGGCAACGCCGCGACCAGAGGCAGCATTCTTACCGGTACCGTTCTGTCTCTGCTAATGGCGGCGTCGAATGTGTCCGCGGACGCCATCGGAGTATCCGTCGAACCCATCCCCCTCATTCCCACCGCAACCGAGGAATTTTCGAACAATTCCTTGCCCCAAAAAGTCGGTGCTCTCACCTATCGCGGCGGCTTCGTATTGCGTTCGAGGGATCCACGTTTCGGAGGTTTTTCGGGGCTGTTGGTATCTCAGGACGGTCGACGCCTAACCGCGGTCTCAGATGACGGTATCCTGCTCAACGCGCGTCTAAGTTATGACCGGCTCGGTTGGATGACAAATGTGTCTGAGGCCGAATTGACCCCGTTGGTGAGCGTCGCGGGACGGCCCTTGGGATACAAACGCGTGCGGGACGCCGAGGCGCTGGCTGCGGACCCGGCGGGTAATCTGATCGTTGCTTTCGAACATGATCACCGTCTTTGGCGTTACCGGGCTGGCCTTCCGAAACTCATCCCAGGACCGAAGGACATTGCCGCCCAGCCGACAAACCGGGGGTTGGAAGCCTTGACCCGGCTTGTCGACGGCCGCCTCCTCGCCGTCAGCGAAGGGCTGCGCACGAAATCTCCGACGGGTGGATTTCAGGGCTGGCTGCTCCCAACCGACGGAAATCGCTGGGACAGTATCGAGATTGTAGCCCATCGCCGCTACCGCCCGACCGGTGCCGCAACCTTGCCCAACGGCGACGTCATTTTGCTCGAACGATGGTTTTCGCGGCTCGCCGGCTTCTCAACCCGGATCCGCCGCATTCCCATTTCTCAAATTCGACCCGGTACCCGCTTGGCAGGAACCGAGATCGCGGTAATAGATAGCCCGATGAACGTTGATAATTTCGAGGGCATCGCCGCCCGCCAGGCGGAGGACGGCAAAACGATCCTCTACCTTTTATCGGACGATAACTTCAACGGCCTACAACGGACATTGCTGATGATGTTCCAAATTTCGGAATGACGAAAACGGGGGCACAAAGAAACCCGCCGCGGCGGACCGGGCGGGTTTGTTTCCGAAATCGCGGCTGAACTAAGCGGCCGCTTTCTCCCGTGCCTTTTCAATCCGGCGTTTGAGCTTGCGACCGTCGAGGGTGAGTTTGCGGCTCGAGACCCCCAGCAAATAGCTGTCGAGTC
>JAQCKY010000304.1 GCA_027592155.1 Pseudomonadota bacterium | reverse complement strand
GTTCACTGGCGATACCGGGTTTTGCGCCGACGTCACGGAACTGGTCCGAGACGCCGACGTTTTGGTGACCGAGACGTCATCTTGTGATGAGCGTAAAAATCAGCTGATCGATAACGGGAGCTGGCAAGTGATGAGTACCGCCGAGCAAGAAGGCATCATGCGTCAGGCCACCATGGGGCACATGGATTTGGACGGCATCGGTAAAATGGCGACCCAGGCCGGGGTTAAAAAGGTGGTGCTGTCCCATCTCACCCGGCGCGCCGAACCCGCAGACTACGAACCTTGGGCCGAGGTGGTTCGGAAACACTTCTCCGGCGAGGTCGTCGTTGCCGAGGACCTGATGGAATTTTAGGGAACCGAACCCGGTCACGCTGGCGAAATCGGGGGACGCTGCCAGCCCGCCATCGGGATTAAGCCAGAAAACTCTGCTGCCTGGCGACCCAAACAAGGGGCGCATTTCACGTGGCCGGCGATGGTTGCGGCCACGCAGGGCTCTATAAAGAGACTCGCGCTCTCTCCCGCCGGTCGGTTGCGTTGGTCGGCAGAGACATTATGGTTCCCTGATAATTCAGTCTTTGGAGTACCGCCCCGATGATCAATAGCGCCGACCGAATACTCACCACCCATGTGGGCAGTTTGCCCCGGCCCGACGACCTCATTCAGATGATGTTCGCGAAAGAAGAAGGCATCCCGGTCGACAAGCAGGTGCTGAACGAACGTATCCGGTTAGCGGTATCCGAACCAGTGCCCGACGCATCAAGTGGATAAAAGAAAATCGCTCTTGGTTGCGGTTGATCCGCGGGCGCCAGCTGCAAGGTCAAGCGTCCGAGATGAATGCTCGACGGTCGGTCGTTCTCGGGGCTTGGTACAGTGAGCGCCAGAGTTTGATCAGGATCGAGGTCGATGACCATACTGTAGCGTCCCGCTGGAATGTCGATCGAGGCGCCGGTGTACGCGTTCAGGAGTGTCGTTCGTTCGTTGGCGCGGCGCAGGCTCACGCCTGCCGATTGCCGGTTACCGTCGAACCGCAATAAGCTGGGAAGCTGGACACGGTTGACGCCGTCAAGGCGCACCAGAGTGGTTTGCTTGGGTTGAATCTCCACATCGCGGATGTCGGGCACGCTGGTCACGGCATCGGAAGCGGAGGTAATGCGAATCGTGTAGCCGCCTCGCGGCAGGATTATGCCATTCTCAAGGGTTAGTTCATACTGGGAGATTCTCCAGTTTGGCAATTGTGCATCACGGGGCGTAACCAGAACGCGCAAGCCGCTTCGCCTGGCGGAAGAAGCCGCTGGAATTTCGACCACTAGCCGGCCAAGGCTTTCCGCGTCGGTGCGTACGGTCGATAGCTGGCCGGCGACCAGATCGATGTCCTGGACATATTTAGCGGCGCCGTAATCTACGCTCACCCCGTATCGGCCCGGTTCGAGGTCCACGCTCGTATTGGCGATGAAACCTCGCGCCCTATAGACCGGCGAAACAACGACAGGCACTCCTGTCGGACTGCCGAACATGTCCTCAGCAATAACCTTCAGCTTTCCCAACGCGGCCGATATGGGCGCCGCAGCGATATTCGCCTCGACCTTCATCGAATCGCCGTAGGAAATTCGCAGTACTCCACCGGGCTGCGTCCGGATTATGTCTTCATATCTAGCGTCAATTTGCGCGATATGGGCGATCGTGATGGGACGCGTTCGGATCGTCACAAAGTTCTCGTTGGATGAAAAATTGTGCGCCCCTATAAATTTATCGTACTGATCGAGATACCGGGCCGCTGAACTGTCTTCCCGTAAAAGGTTCTGCCGTAATTGGGTCGTTGCGGAAAGCGAGAAGTCCGGAGGAAGCCTTTCCTGCTGAGTTTCAAAATCCACCTCCACGGCAATCGTATCGCCGATTTGCAGTTCGATCTCGGGATTTGGCGTGCTGGCGATGGCGCCATCGCGGAGTGAAATGATCCGGATTGCCCTCACTTGGCCAAGGCGCCCGACGACGGCAATGGGCGGGGACCAACTGCCGTCCTGGTAGCGCGCAACAATTTCGTCGCCTTCCCTAATCTCCGCCGATCTCAACCGAGGATGGTTTTTCAACGATGCGCTTCCGGTTGAATAGCGCCTGGGATCGTCAATGGAGCGCCAAGCAATAAGGCGGGGTTCCTGTACGACATTGCCTGATCGGCGTATTTGCAAATCAATACCAAATATGTCCGTGGTGGGGGTCCCGTTGAATTGAAGCGTCGCTCGAATGCCACCGTCCGTATAGACTGAATTTTCGGCGTTTGGACCGGCGCCGGCGGCGACCACGAACTCAAATGTAGGGGTTTGAGGCAGCGGCGGGTCGAACCGGACGGTCGCTTCGTTCTCGCTCGGGTATTTCGGATCAGGGGTCAGGCTCGCCACGAGTCTGTCTACACCGGGCGTCACCTGCACGCCGAGGTCCGACGGATTGATTCGAATGGGTTCCGAGCGAAACTGGGTCCTGCTGCCGGGCATCGGAGTCAGCAGGATATTACTTCCCGGAAACAACCTTTTGCTGATTCGAAGTGTTGCCGGGAGGGATTCGCGGATTGTCGGTCTCATCAACTCCGCCACGACAACCACCTCTCCACCGAGTGGCATGGTCTGCACGGGCTGGAGGCCGTTATCTCGGGACTCCATTCCGATCCAAAATTGCTTTGCCTCGTAGTGGCCCGCCTCCGATCGCTCATCGATCTCGAGGAGGAATGGGAGTCGCTGACCATCGAAAAACAACACCTTGGCGCCTGGAACCGTGTTGGGTGCAACCGAGACCTCTAGTCTGAATGCCGATTCAGTCCCAGCATTGACATCTTCATTTGTGATTTGGATGCCGCCCGACTTTTTACGAACTCTCAGATGAGGGTCAACGTTGCTACCCGCGTCTAAGAAAGCCAGGTGCCGGTCGCCCCAGTTCAAATCCCGGCCATAGAGTTCAATCTCCAATGTTCGATTGCGCCGGCGATTATTCTCACCGGCGGGCGTCACCTTAGCCGGCAAGGCACCAAGGCGCGTTTCGTAACGGCTGTCCCCCAGAAAAACCGCGCGCGTTATGATCGCCGTCGACCGGCGCCACACAACGTGTCCCGACGCTGCCGTGTATCGCCCGCGGTCGCCTTCGTATCGCCAGGTGCCACGGCCAGTGTTTCTACTTCCAAAATCGATGTCGCTTTCCGCCCTCCCTTGGGCACCCAGTATCACATCGCTCATGGACACCCTGCCGCCGTTTGCCACGATCGAGTTGTTGGAAAAGTATCGCCAGCCGCACTCTCCATTCCGCCGGCCCAACGGTGTGGCTGGGGTGCGTAAGATCATATGGCAGCCCTTCCCAGACAGGCCCCCGCCCTGCCGCGGCCGAAACGTTAGACGGGCCATGTTGTGCACCTCGCCCGAACTTGAATCGTACCAGGTGACGACCCAATTTCCGATGAGGTCATGGGCCATATCGACGGCAGTGTTCACTGTTGTCGCGGCGGGTTCTGCCGGCTGTGTCTGAGTTGGCCCAGCGGCGGGCGTCACGTTCGCCACCGGATCCGCATCCGCCCCACCCTTCTGGACTACCGCGCGCTCCGCCTCTTGGGTTTTGTCCGCCCCATTGATTTTAGGCGGTGGCAATACACTCTCTGCAGTCGAGCCGGTCGTGGGAGGCGTCGATGCAACGACATTGCCCCGGCTATCCAGCGTCACTGCAGAGCCGTCTCTTTGTACGGTTGTGTTTTCGATTTTAAACGATTCCGATGCAGTCCGCCCATCCGCTGCCGTCCGGGTTACTGTTATTATCCCGTCGGCGTCCGGTGCGGACACGTTTTCGGTCCTGCCAACCTGGCCGATCCGGTTTATAAATTCAGTTGTACTGGAGCCGTCGGGACGGGTGGTTGTGGTACGCCCACTGCCGGCACTGTCGGTCTTGGTTGTGACGGTTTACCCATCCGGGTCGGATCGCGTCCGCGTTGTCGTAAAGTCCCGCTGTCGTCCGTTTATTACTGACCTCGCTGTCTCGGTTATTGTGGTTGACCCATCCGGATTGGATTGGGTCCGGGTTGTTGTCGTCTTCGTCCACCCATCAGCGAATTCCGTGATCGCGGTTACGGAACCATCCTGGTTAGTTTGCGTGCGGGTCGTTCCGCTAGAGGATAAGCCGGTATTTTGGTTGTAAGTGAGAAGCGTCACCGAACCGTCCGCATTCGTTGTCGAGCGGGTTATTCTGACAGTCGTTCGGGTATCTATTCCAGCCCCGGTATCAATGCGGGAGGTGACCGCGGTGGTGACGGAGCCATCGAGATCGTTGATGATATCGGTCCTCCTGGAATCTAACCTGCCGTCCCGTCGCACGAAGGTTTTAACCTCTATCGTCCGCTTGGGAAGATTCGCGGTG
>JAQCKY010000303.1 GCA_027592155.1 Pseudomonadota bacterium | reverse complement strand
TCGCCCGCCGCCGTCGTCTGGGGCCCTACCGTGACGCCAGTGTGAGACAGGAGCGCCGCGACCGCGATCTGGCGGCGATGGCAAGGGCGGGGTTCGGATATGACATCGCCGTCGCCATCGTCGACGCCGCCACGGTCGAGGAGATCGAGGTGCCGGGAAGCCTGTGGTCGTAACTTGTACGTGGCAATGATTTATTGATTAACCGGCTTTATAACCCCAAGTTCCCCGGAATAAAGTTTCCCAAAAAGGCCCTTCCCATATGCCGACCAAGAGTGTTTCCATCGAGATATCGCCGGGTGAGCTTATCGACAAGATCACGATCTTGATGATCAAATCCGAACGGGTGGAAGACCCGGCAAAGCTCGAAAATGTGCGAACCGAACTGGCGCTGCTCGATGACGCACGGGGGCAGCAGATCACGGCCTCCCCGGCGTTGGAGGCTCTCGAAGGTGAATTAAAGTCGATCAACGAGGCGTTGTGGGAAATCGAAGACGATATTCGCGACTGCGAACGCGCCAAGGAGTTCGGCGACAGATTTATCGAGCTTGCCCGCGCGGTCTATAAGACCAATGACGAGCGGTCGCGGATCAAGCGCAGCATCAACGAGCTTTTGGGATCGTCGATCATGGAGGAGAAATCTTACCAGTCCTATTGAGGGCGGTGGGATGGAGGGCAGATGGCGCGCAAAGAAACCGGACCGACCCAGGCAGACGCCGCTCAATCACCGCTTCCTTCGGGGGCGATGAGCGACCTGCAGAAGGCGGCGGTGGAACAGCTCCGTGAAGCATCGTCTTTGCATCAGGCCGGAAAACTCGAAGAGGCGATCCTGAGTTACCAACGGGTCTTATCGGCGTTTCCCAACGCGGCGAATGTGCTCAGCGATCTGGGAGTCGCCTTGCGCGCGCGGGGCAAAACCGAGGCGGCGATTGCCTGTTATCAGAAGGCGATTGCCTTGGGTCACAACAATGCCGGGACCTGGTCCAATATGGGCAATGCCTACCGCGACCTCCGGCGTTATCAGGACGCCGTCGCCTGTCATCGGAAGGCGGTCGAACTCGACGGGGAGAACACCACCTCGATATATAATCTCGGCCTTTCCCTGCGTGATGTCGGCGTTTCCCAAGAAGCCCTGAGATATTTTCATCAGGCGGCCGAACGAAACCCGGACAACCCCGATCATCACTGGGATCTCTCGATCAGCTATCTGCAAATCGGGGACTACAAACGCGGCTTCGATCTCTATGACTGGCGCAAAAAGCTGTCCCGGGCCGTCGCCCGCGACTTCAAGCGGCCAGAATGGAACGGGGAGCCGCTGGCGGGGCGCAGCCTGTTTGTTCATGGCGAGCAGGGCTTCGGCGACATGCTGCAATTTGCCCGCTTTATTCCCCGCGTGGCGGATGAAGATGGGGACGTCCATGTCGAATGCCATCCGGGTCTGCTGAGGCTCTTTTCCACCCTCGAAGGGGATTTCAATCTGGTGTCGACCCAACAGGACACGCCGGATACCGACCTCTATGTCTCGCTGTTGTCCCTCGCCAGAATTTATGAGGCGACACTGGATCGATTGATGGCGGAAAATCCCTATTTTAAGCCGCACGAGATCAGCAACATCCAAATCGCCGGATCGGGCGATAAGCGGTTTAAAATCGGCATCATGTGGGCCGGCAAGCTGGTCCCCCGCGACAGGTCATGCCCCTTAACGCATTTTTTGGAGTTGGCGGCCGTACCCGGGGTTGCCCTCTACAGCCTGCAAATGGACGAG
Source organism: Pseudomonadota bacterium (assembly GCA_027592155.1). Taxonomy (GTDB): domain Bacteria; phylum Pseudomonadota; class Alphaproteobacteria; order Rhodospirillales; family UBA2165; genus JAQCKY01. The sequence goes on along the minus strand of JAQCKY010000303.1, from coordinate 2,641 downwards.
CGCGCGGGCGATATGGCCCGGCTCGGAACCGGCGGTCTGATCACCGATGTCGCCCCCCGGATCGGCGATTTCGCCGATACCGCCTCGGTGATTTCTCAATTGGATTTGGTGCTCACCATCGATACGGCGGTCTGCCATCTGGCCGGCGGGCTCGGCGCCGAAACCTGGACGCTGCTCAACTATGTCTCCGACTGGCGATGGTTGCTGGATCGGGGCGACAGCCCTTGGTACCCCAACATGCGGCTGTTCCGCCAACCGGCGTCGAACGATTGGGACGCCGTCTTCCGCGAGGTTAAACCGGCCCTGAAAAAGCGCCTGGAAGAACACGCTACGGTGCAGTCCACATAAAATCGGGCCGCATTTTACACTGACAAATTCTTTCAACTGGCGTGATGCAAAAACCTGGTGTAAAATGATTTCATGAAACTAGGCTATATCCGCGTGTCTACTGATGATCAGATGACGGCTCGCCAAATCGATCGGCTGAAAGCTATCTGTGATGAGGTGGTGATTGAAACCGTCTCCGCAGCTGCTCGATCAAGGCCAGTCTATAAGGCGGTTTTACAGCGGCTGAGTGCCGGCGATAGTTTTGTCATTTGGGATCTCGATTACGCATTTCGATCAACAGTCGATGCGCTTCTCGAAGCTGAAAAGCTGCGCGAACGCCGAGTGCATTTCCAGATTGCCAATCTAAACGTCGATACGGCTACACCAGAGGGAGAACTGTATTACACAATAGTTGCCGCCTTTGCTCGGTTCGAACGGCGGACTTTAATTAGGCGAACAAAAGAAGGCCTGGAGGTCGCTAAGAAACGCGGCACGCGCCTGGGCCGACCTCCTGCTCTCTCAGTTGAACAAATCGCTCACGCGCGTGCTCAGCTCGATTCGGGGGCCGAAACAGTGGGGGGGATGGCCTCTGTATTGAAAGTAGATCGCGGAACCTTGCGACGCGCCCTCGCGCGCGGTCAAGATGAGGCCGACAGTTCTTTTATAAGGGCTTCTTTATGAGGAACGAAGCAATCCCGATTACGTCCTCAATCGTCACCTGGGCACGAGAACGCGCAGGGTATTCGCTCGAGGAAGCGCAGCGTGAATTCAAAAACATTGCAGAGTGGGAAAGTAAAGAGAACGCCTACCCGACCTACCCACAGCTCGAAAAACTCGCAGACAAATTCAAAGTGCCTGTCGCCGTTTTCTTCTTCCCGGAACCGCCGGCCCTACCGCCAATCAGCGAGACATTCAGAACACTTGGTTCAGAGCAGTTTGAAGCCATCCCGCCAAAGGTGCGGTTGCTCTTGCGGAAAGCTCGGACCTTCCAAATGGGGCTGGAAGAACTGAACAATGGCCGCAATCCGGCAGTGCGTTTGATCACCCGCGACCTGTCATTTGAACCGAATTCATCGGTCGATCAGATCGCAAACGCGGTACGCGACTATCTCGGCCTTCGCCGCCGCCGCGCCGAGGACCGAGGCGGAACGGCTGATCATTCGGGACTTGACCGCCAAGGCCTTCGAAGCCGCCCAATCCAACGCCCATGAACTGCCGGTTGAGCTCAGTCTCGTCGACCAATCCTGCATGCAGGTCTGTTACGCCAACATCGCGGCCTTGCTGGGGTCGACCGAGAACGACCAAAACACCCTTCGCCGCGCCGCGCAAATATACGAGGATATGCAGGCCACCTTTTCATTCGAGTCAACACCGATAGAATGGGCGACGGTGCATCGCCATGTCGGCGTGGTTCGCCAGATGTTGGGTGAGAGAATCAACGACGCCGCCATTCTGGAAAACGCGGCGGGCTCGTTTCGGGGCGCGCTGCAGGTCTTTTCGCCGGAGCTCTTTGCCTGGGAATGGGCTACAATCCAAAGCCGCCTCGGCGGCGTACTATACCGGCTCGACGCGTTGCATTCCGATACCGAGCTTTTGAAGGAATCGATCGCCGCCTATCAGAATGCCCTCCGGGTCTTCACCCAGGCCGGCTCTCCCTTCAAATGGGGGGAGGTCAAAAACGGATTGGGGCAGGCTCTCCAGGTCTGGGGCGATCTGACCCGCAATGCCGATCTCCTGAAACGGGCGGTTCAAGCCTGCCGCGAAGCGCTGCAAGTGCGCACCCGGGAATCCACGCCGATGCTCTGGGCCGCGACCCAGAACAATCTGGGATCGGCCTTATTCCTGTTGGGCCGATTGACCGAAAGCGTCGAGTCCCTGGAGGGCTCGGCGGAAGCCTTCGGCAAGGCGCTCGCGGTCTATACCGGCTCCAACGCCAATCGGCTTTCCAAGGTGACGGAACGCAACATGGCAAAAGCCGAGGATATGCTGCGCGCCAAAATGGCCCGCCGCGTCGCCCGGGTTTATTGGGACGACGACTCGCAAGACCCTACGCGGGATAATTCTGATGATGAGGCGCACAATGCCTGAACAAGCCAAAATCCTCTTCGCTAACGAAGCCTTCTATGTCGCCATCGCCAATCGTGACGGTGGTGCAATGGCGGCTCTCTGGGCGCGGGATGTCGAAGTGACCTGCCTCCATCCAGGTTGGCCGCCGATCAGCGGCCATGAAGATGTGACCGAGAGCTGGCAACGGATTTTGTCAAACGAAGATCAGCCGCCGATCGATTTTTCGAACGCGACGGTCCAGCAAATC
>JAQCKY010000302.1 GCA_027592155.1 Pseudomonadota bacterium | reverse complement strand
GGTCAAGCGGCTGAAGCTGGTGGAAGCCTTTGTGCAGTCCGGCACACGCCCGGAGTGGATGATCCTGAAAATCATCCCGGTCATTCCGCCGGAACTGCGCCCGTTGGTGCCGCTCGACGGTGGCCGTTTCGCGACCTCGGACCTCAACGATCTCTACCGCCGCGTGATTAACCGCAATAACCGCCTGAAGCGGCTTATCGAGTTGCGCGCGCCGGATATTATTGTCCGAAACGAGAAACGGATGCTGCAGGAGGCGGTGGATGCCTTGTTCGACAATGGTCGGCGGGGCCGCGTCATTACCGGAGCGAACAAGCGGCCGCTGAAGTCGTTGAGCGATATGCTGAAAGGCAAGCAGGGCCGTTTCCGTCAAAACCTGCTCGGCAAGCGGGTCGATTATTCCGGCCGGTCGGTGATCGTTGTCGGTCCGGAGCTTCTGCTTCATCAATGCGGTTTGCCGAAAAAGATGGCTCTCGAATTGTTCAAGCCGTTCGTCTATTCGCGCCTCGAGAAATACGGCATGGCGACGACGATCAAGGCCGCCAAACGCATGGTGGAGAAAGGGCGTCCCGAGGTTTGGGATATTCTCGAAGAGGTGATCCGCGAACATCCGGTCCTTCTAAACCGGGCGCCGACCCTTCACCGTTTGGGGATTCAGGCCTTCGAGCCGGTGCTGATCGAAGGCAAGGCCATCCAGCTGCATCCGCTGGTCTGCACGGCCTTTAACGCTGATTTCGACGGTGACCAGATGGCGGTCCATGTGCCGCTTTCTCTTGAGGCGCAGCTTGAAGCCCGCGTTCTTATGATGTCGACCAATAACATCCTGAGCCCCGCCAACGGTAAGCCGATCATCGTTCCGTCCCAGGATATCGTTTTGGGTATTTACTATCTGACGATGGAAGTTGTCGATCAGCCCGGCGAAGGCATGATCTTTTGCGATATGGCGGAGATCGAGCAGGCGTTGCAGGATAAGTTTGTCACCCTGCATTCCAAGATCGTGGCCCGCTACAACACCGTCGATGAAGAGGGCAATGCCCGGCGCATACGGGTTGAAACCACGCCTGGCCGCATGATGCTGGCCGATATCCTGCCGCGTCATCCGGCGATCTCTTATGAATTGGTCAACCGCCTTCTTACCAAGAAGGATATTACCTCGGTGATGGATGAGGTTTACCGGCATTGCGGTCAAAAAGAGACCGTCATCTTCGCTGACCGGGTTATGGCACTTGGCTTCAATTATGCCTGCCGGGCCGGTATTTCGTTCGGCAAGGACGATTTGGTTGTGCCGGATTCGAAGGCGCCACTTGTTGAAGAAACCGAGAAACTGGTTGAAAGCTATGAGCGTCAATATCTCGACGGTCTGATCACGCAAGGCGAGAAGTACAACAAGGCAATCGATGCCTGGTCGCGGTGTACGGATCGTGTTGCCGACGAGATGATGAAAGAGATTTCTACCACCAAACCGGGTGAGAACATCAACGCCGTGTTCATGATGGCTGAATCCGGTGCTCGTGGCTCGGCGGCTCAAATGAAGCAGCTTGCCGGTATGCGAGGCCTGATGGCCAAGCCTTCGGGTGAAATCATCGAAACGCCGATTATCTCCAACTTCAAGGAAGGTCTCACCGTATTGGAGTATTTCAACTCCACTCACGGCGCCCGGAAAGGGTTGGCCGATACGGCACTGAAAACAGCGAACTCCGGTTATCTGACGCGGCGTCTCGTCGACGTCGCCCAGGACTGCATCATCATCGAAGATGATTGCGGGACCGAGAAGTTCATTCCGATCGCACCCGTGGTTGAAGGCGGTAATATCATCGTTACGCTCGGCGACCGTATCCTCGGACGCACGACCGCCCAACCGGTTACAGATCCGGAGACAGGCAACGTCATCGTGAAGGAGGGGACCTTGCTCGACGAAGAGCTGGTGGACTTGATCGAAAGCGCTGACGTCGAATCCGTTTCGGTGCGCTCACCGCTTCTGTGTGAATCGACAGACGGTATTTGTGCCGCTTGTTACGGACGCGATCTCGCCCGTGGTACGCCGGTCAATGCCGGCGAGGCCGTTGGTGTTATCGCCGCTCAATCGATCGGTGAGCCGGGAACCCAATTGACCATGCGGACCTTCCATATCGGCGGTGCCGCTCAGCGGGGCGCAGAGCAATCCAACATTGAAGCAACCCACGATTCCAAGGTTCAGTTGGTTAATTGCAACGTCGTCAAAGACAGTACCGGGACCAACATCATCATGGCGCGTAACGCCGAGGCGTTGTTGATCGATGACAAGGGCCGCGAGCGGGCTCGGCATCGTATTCCTTATGGTGCCAAGCTGTTGATCAAAGATAAGGCAACCGTAAAGCGGGGCGATAAACTCGCTGAATGGGATCCTTACACATTGCCGATCATTAGTGAGATCGCTGGCGTCGCCAACTATGTCGACTTGACCGAGGGTGTCACCATGCGGGAGGTCGTCGACGAAGTGACCGGCATCTCCAGTAAGGTCGTCGTCGATTGGAAGCAGCAGCCTAAAGCCGCAGATCTCCGCCCGCGGATCACCATGCGGGATGCCAAGGGGGAAGTTCTTACCCTGCCAAATGGCTTGGAAGCCCGTTACTTTATGTCCGTTGACGCTATTTTGAGCGTTGAGCCTGGTCAGGAAATTAATGCCGGTGACGTCGTGGCTCGAATCCCCAGGGAGTCGTCCAAAACCGGTGATATTACCTTTTGGTTTTGTTGTTCTGCGGAACTATTCGAGGCCCGTAAACCTAAAGATCACGCGATTATTTCCGAGATCGAAGGCCGGGTTGAGTTCGGTAAGGATTACAAGAATAAGCGCCGTATTGTCGTCGTTCCCGAGAACAAGAAGGACGAGCCGCGGGAATATATGATCCCCAAAGGCAAGCATATCAGCGTGCAAGAGGGTGATTTCGTCGAGCGAGGCGATCCTCTGATGGATGGTAATCCCGTGCCCCATGATATTCTGCGGGTCATGGGTGTTCAGGCCCTTGCTGAATACCTGATAACCGAAATCCAGAATGTCTATCGTCTGCAGGGCGTGCGTATCGATGATAAGCACATCGAGGTTATCGTTCGCCAGATGCTCCAGAAGATCGAGGTCACCGATGGTGGCGAGACGACGCTGCTTGTCGGTGAGTTGATCGATCGGATGGAGTTTGCGGCTCTTAACGAAAAGACGGCGGCAGAAGGCGGTAAGGAAGCCACCGGTATTCCGATGTTGCAGGGAATTACCAAAGCCTCCTTGCAGACGAGTTCCTTCATCTCCGCGGCGTCTTTCCAGGAAACAACGCGTGTCCTGACCGAAGCTGCAGTATCCGGAAAGCGGGATAATTTGGTCGGTCTTAAGGAGAATGTGATCGTCGGCCGGTTAATTCCAGCAGGAACCGGAGCGGTGATGAACCAACTTCGCGCGGTTGCCTCCGATCGTGACCGGGAGTTCGAGGTTGCGGCTGAAGCCGACGCGGCTTTGGAAGATAAAAGCGACGAATCGGAAGCGTCTGCGGAAACCGAAGCGGAATCCGTGCCCGCCGCGGAGTAATTCGCTGAAATAGTTCTATAAACCGCGCCGGAATGATGAATTTCGGCGCGGTTTTTCTTTTTTTGGGTCGGATTTATTTGATTGAGGGAATTGGCTCCTATCCACATCCTAAATTTGCCTAATTCCTTGAATTTTTATCGCTCTTTACACTTGACGGAGAATTTTGCCGCGCTAGTATGCGCACGCTTTCCTGAGGGAGTTGGTGGTAGGTTAAGAAGCCTAAACGCAGCGGCCTTCTCGGTACTTATATATTGCTCTCGCGGGGGCAGGAGAGTTTCCGTCAGGACTGGCTGAATGGCCGGAGCCTAGGCGGCTTTTTTTTATTTTGATTTGCCTAAACGACCAGGAGTACGCGAGGCAGATGCCGACTATTAACCAATTAGTCCGAAAGGGTCGCAAGACCCCGGTGACACGAAGTAAAGCGCCAGCGATGGACTCATGTCCTCAGAAGCGTGGGGTCTGTACGCGCGTTTATACTACCACACCAAAGAAGCCGAACTCCGCGTTGAGAAAGGTGGCTCGTGTCCGTCTAACCAATGGGTTTGAGGTTATCTCCTACATTCCGGGTGAGGGGCATAATCTGCAAGAGCACTCAGTTGTCTTGATCCGTGGCGGTCGTGTGAAGGATCTGCCAGGTGTTCGTTATCACATTATTCGTGGCACTTTGGACACGCAGGGCGTTGATGATCGACGCCAGCGCCGTTCCAAGTACGGCACGAAGCGGCCTAAGTAGGAACTAATATGTCTCGTCGTCACGCAGCAGAAAAACGGCCGGTCCTGCCCGATCCCAAATTCAAGGATCAGGTGGTCACGCGGTTCATGAATGGTCTTATGATTCACGGCAAGAAATCGGTTGCCGAGAGCATCGTCTAC
>JAQCKY010000301.1 GCA_027592155.1 Pseudomonadota bacterium | reverse complement strand
ATACTCCTGTTGCCCATCGGTGCTGGCCCATGGAACGGCGTGAACATGGTAAAACCACCGCCGCCTGTCAATATCACAATCTTTCCCTACTCTGCTCAAATTTTTGAGTCTGGAAGGTGATTGGGTGCCTCTGGAACCCCTCGGCCACAAATTAATGGCTATGAATTAGTGAATTCTTTCTACAAATCGGCTACTAGCAATAAAGAATTTCAAGCTGAGAAACCAATTGGCTGACACAGAAAGACGTTTTCAGAAGGCAATCTCGTTTGCGGAAGCTGGCCGCATGGAAGAAGCCGATGCCCTCTGTACCGAAATTATCGCCGATGTGCCCGATTTTATAGATGCCTTAAATCTGCGCGCCCAAATCGCGTTGCAATCCTCCGATCAGCGTCCGGCCAAACCTGAATTGGCGATTGAATATTGTGAGGCCGCGATCTCTCTGGCCCCAAAAGACCCAAGGTCACACTACCTTCTGGCATCGGCGCAACGCCGTACCGGAGACGCCGCCACCGCCGAAGAGAGCTTCAAACAAGCACTCCGACTGAAGCCAGACTTCGCGGAAGCAGCCTTCGAAATTGGCGCGATCGACGAGGCGTTGGGAAATCTTCCCGATGCGGCCTTCCATTATGAACGGGCATGTGAGATTCGGCCGGGCTTTCTAGAGGCTCATCAAAATCTCGGCGCCGTCTACCGGCGAATGGGCCAAACCGAAAGTGCGGTTGCCCACGGCCAAATTGCCCTCGCGCTCGCCCACGACAATCCGCTTGTCCGATTTTCCCTCGGGGTATCGCTCGAGGAATCAGGGAATCATCCAGCGGCGATCGCGGAGTATCGAGAGGCTCTACACCTGAGACCCGGGTATATCCAAGCGGAAAACAACCTCGGGCGCCTTCTCGACCTTGCCGGAGAATACCGTGAAGCGGTCGCAATATTGGAGGGCGCATTACAGCGTTCGCCCGATAACGTGTCGCTATTGACGAATTTGGGGAATGGTTACATTCGCATTGGCCGTCATGCCGATGCCGTTGCGCTGCTTGAACGTGCAACAACGCTCGAGCCGGGACTTGCGCCGGCCCACAATTCCCTTGGCGCCGCCTACAATACGTTGGGTGATACCGCGACAGCGATCAGGCACTACCGACAAGCTATTGAGTTAAGACACACATTTGCCGAAGCCCATGAGAATTTAGCGCAGGCTCTCTTGCAGGTCGGAGATTTCTCTTCAGGGTGGCGTGAATATGCCTCGCGATGGAAGAACCCGGCGAACAGCCTCACAAAACGCGAATTCAAGCAGCCGCGTTGGGACGGCTCCCCGCTCGCCGATCGGACGCTCCTGCTCCACGCGGAGCAAGGATTGGGCGACACGATACAAATGGTCCGATTCGCGGCACTGGTGGTAAAACAGGAGGGACGCATTGTCTTTGCCTGTCAGGCACCGCTGATCCGGCTCCTCCAACGGATACCCGCGATAGATGAAATATTTGAACTCGGAGAGGATTGGCCGGAATTCGATATTCATGCCCCCCTGTTCGACCTTCCGGAGATATTCGGAACCGAGAAATCCAACATCCCGGCTGATACTCCATATATTTCGGTCGCAAAATCGGAATCGAGCGGCGCGGAATATCCCGGTAATCGGCTGAAAGTTGGCATTGCCTGGAGCGGACGCTCCAAATTTGAGGAGGATCCGTTCAGAAACAGATCATGCCCCCTCTCCCACTTTACCGAACTATCGGATATCGCGGAAATTTCCTTGTTTAGCTTTCAGCGTGCCCCACAACGCCAAGAACTGATCCTTGCTGATTCTACAGGATCAATTTTTGACCTTGGGGATATCAACCGGGATTTCGAGGATGACGCAGCGGCGCTGCTGGATATGGATATTGTTATCTGCGTGGATACGGCCCTTGCTCACCTCGCCGGCGCCATGAACATACCCTGTTGGATTGTTCTTCCCAAAAGTGCCGACTGGCGCTGGTTTGAAGGGATTGATCGCTCTCCCTGGTACCCCTCGGTACGCCTATTTCGCCAGCAAACTCCGGGCGACTGGACGCATCCTTTTGAGGAGATCAAAAAACGTCTCGCCGGGGTGCTTCTGGCCCGCGCAAACTAGAGAATTATCGGCCCGACGGACAAATTCGCGACAAAATCTCCCGACTGTGTCCACAAGGCCACAGGTACCGAGACTCGATGTGAGCTATTAAGACTCATGTGATAACCCCCTGAGGTTAAACAATTTAGCCTCTCGAATACATCAATCGACGAGATTCCCGCCCGAAAAATTTTGGCTTAAATTTTCTCGACAGACTCTTTGGTTAAGGGACTGAATCTGTGATCTTTCTCCACATGCCCCACGAAATATTGTGATCTTTCCGAGAATTCACACAAAATATTGTTGCGGTGGGAAACAAGCTTCGCTAGATTTTCCGCTTACACACAGACATGCCCACAAGATGTAGTGGGTCGAATTTTAGAGTTTATTGGGCCGGCCTGAAGGACAGCAAAATAGAGGTCAGAAAGACTTCTTCTTCGTCACTTCATGTACGGGGGAATTGGGGGACTAATGCGAATTCAAAGACATTTCACGACGCCAGGGTCGGGACCGTATGGTGGCATTGAATACCGTACTGCGAAAAGCGAAATCAGAAACCCGGATGGGTCCGTCGTATTCAGCCTGGACGATATTGAAGTACCGGCCAGTTGGTCTCAGGTCGCTTGCGATGTCATCGCGCAAAAATACTTCCGTAAAGCCGGCGTGCCGGCCAGGCTCAAAAAGATCGAAGAAAACAGTGTTCCTTCCTGGCTCTGGCGTAGCGTCCCCGACAAAGAGGCACTGGCCCTTTTACCGGAAGATGAACGCTACAGCGGCGAAACCTCTGCAAAACAGGTCTTCAACCGGTTAGCCGGAACCTGGACCTATTGGGGCTGGAAAGGCGGATATTTTGACGCCGAAGGCGACGCCGAAGCCTATTATGACGAAATGTGCCATATGCTGTGCAAGCAGATGTGTGCGCCAAATTCCCCACAATGGTTCAATACAGGGTTGCATTGGGCGTACGGTATCGATGGTCCTTCACAAGGCCATTATTATGTCGATTTCCAAACCGGTGAATTGACACGCTCCAATTCCGCTTATGAACACCCCCAACCCCATGCCTGCTTCATTCAGAGTGTCGATGACAGTTTGGTAAGCGACGGCGGCATTATGGATCTCTGGGTCCGGGAAGCCCGGCTGTTTAAATACGGCTCGGGTACCGGTTCCAATTTCTCCTCGATCCGCGGGGCCGGCGAAAAACTATCCGGTGGTGGTAGCTCCTCTGGCGTGATGAGCTTTCTGAAGATCGGCGACCGTGCCGCCGGGGCGATTAAATCCGGCGGGACGACGCGCCGGGCGGCCAAGATGGTCATCCTTGATGTCGACCATCCGGACGTCGAAACATTCATTAACTGGAAAATGGTCGAAGAGCAGAAGGTCGCCTCGCTGGTTGCCGGCTCTAAAATGACCCAGAAGTACTTGAACGAAGTCATTTCCGCCTGTCATGAAGGCGACGGTGACGAGCAGTTCAATCCCCGCGTCAATAAAGCCCTGAAAAAGGCCGTGATTTCCGCCCGTGACCATATGATTCCCGAGAACTATATTCAGCGGGCAATCGAGTTTGCGCGCCAAGGTTATCGGGCGATGGAATTCCCGGTCTACGATACCGATTGGGATTCCGAAGCCTATTTGACGGTTTCCGGTCAGAACTCCAATAACACCGTTCGTGTGACCGATGAGTTTCTGAATAAAGTGGAAGCTGGCGAAGATTGGGATCTGCTTCAGCGCACGGACGGATCCGTCGCGAAGACTGTGCCGGCTCAGGACCTGTGGGAGCAAATATCCGCCGCCGCCTGGGGCTGTGCTGATCCCGGGCTTCAGTTCGATACAACGATCAATGACTGGCATACCTGCCCAAATACTGATCGAATTTACGGATCGAACCCCTGCTCAGAATACATGTTCCTCGACAATACGGCCTGCAACCTTGCCTCACTTAACCTGATGGCATTCCAGGACGAGGAAGGCACGTTTGACCATGAGGCGTTTTCCTATGCGGTGCGGCTCTGGACGATCAATCTGGAAATCGCCGTGCTGATGGCACAATTCCCGTCAGCGGAAGTCGCCCAGCTTTCCTATGAATACAGAACCCTGGGCCTTGGCTATGCCAACATCGGTGGCCTGCTGATGTCGATGGGAATTTCCTACGATAGCGACGTTGGCCGCACGATATGCGGTGCAATTACTGCGCTGATGTCCGGTGTGGCCTATACAACATCGGCGGAGATGGCCGAAACTCTCGGTACGTTCCCCGGTTATGAAAAGAACCGCGAACCGATGCTCAGAGTCATCCGCAATCACCGGCGTGCGGCCTATGGCGTCAAAGAGGGCTAT
>JAQCKY010000001.1 GCA_027592155.1 Pseudomonadota bacterium | reverse complement strand
CCCCAATCCGGTTCCGCCGGGACGGGTGGAGCTGGTAAAGGGTTCAAACAAATGATCCCGCGCCTTTTGCGGCAACCCCGGCCCGTTATCGGTCACGTCGATATGAATCTTGTCCTCTTCCATTTTGGCCTCAAGGCAGACGGTTGACGCGCCCGCCTGATAAGCGTTGCGGCCGAGATTTGTGAAGGCACGGAAAAGCTGGTCGCGGTCGGCTTCGACCTCAAAGGCTGCATCGATTTGATTATCCCACCGGATGCCATTTGTTCCGATGGTTCCGAGTTCGGACGATATAATTCCAGCGCCGACATCATCCACCAAGTCGGTCAGCGGAAATTTACTGGCATGAACCTGGGGGCCCGCATCCTTGACGAAATTGAGGGTATGATTGCAAAGGGCGATTGCCCGATCCATGGCTTCGAACAATCTCGGCACGACCCGCTTGACGTCCGGGTCATCGCTTTCCGCGATCCGGTCGGAGATCAGCACTGCTGTCGAGAGAGAATTTCGAAGATCGTGGTTAACCTTTGCGACCGCCGAGCCGAGCGAGGCGAGGCGTTCCTTTTGCGCCAAGGAGACGCGGAGTTCCTGCTGCATCACCGCCAGCTCCCGTTGCGCCACCCCGATTTCATCGGACCGGCTGCTGGGCTTAGGGCTTACCGACTCGTCTTGGGGCCGTACCCGGAACGCCATCATGCTTTCGGTGATCCGGTGGATCGGGGCGACCATCAGCCATTGCAGGCTGAGATACACCAGGCTGGCGGTTACCAGCGAAATAACGATGGAAAGCGCGAGGACACGGTTTGAAAAAGCATACATTGCCTCTCGCATCGGCGCCTCATCGACCAGAACCTCGACAATGGTTTCGGGGTCATTGTGGGCCGGGCCGATCACCCGCATAACGCGGTTCTTGGTTTGAATCATCGCCTGACCGGTATCGCGGATCGAGCCCAAGAAGCCGGTCTTGCGCAGATCGACGGTCAGATCGACGAGGGGCGGTGGCCGGTCGCCGAGGGCCAGGATGCTGCGTTTCGGCTGGCGCAGGACGATGTTGTAGGTATTCGAGAAATCGAGAATCTTCTGCTGAAGCTGTGTCGTGACCTGTGCCGGCGGGGTGGTTTCCAGGGCAATACTGGCAAGCCGCGCTTCGGCGATCCGCTCTTCAAGATAGACGGTCCGGAAGCGCGCGATCGAGGGCGCATAGATCAGCAGCTCGCCGAGCATGACAAAAAATATTGTCAAGACCAGCAGCCGTGCCGATAGACTCCGTAAAAACGGCGTTTTTGATTTGGCGGATTCAGCCATGCTGCCACCCTATCTCACACGGCGATGCGCGCCTAGCACCCGGACCCATTCTTCGCCTGTACGGGCTTAGCCGAAGCGACTGAGAAAACTGACGATCTTACGGGTCCGATCGCTGAAGAGACTCGGCGTGAAATACTCCCCCGCCGCCCTTTTGTTGATTTCCGCAAAGGTCGGATAGGGCGCGATCATATTGGCGATCTTGCCGATCTTGAGCCCGGCGCTGATCGCCAGCCCCCAGGTCTGAATCAACTCTCCGGCGTGAGGTCCCAATATACTGGCGCCCAGAATTTTTCCTTTTCGGGTGATGACCTTGACCATGCCGATGGTTTTGCCCTCCGTTACCGCCCGGTCATTGTCGGAAAAGGGCCAGCTCAGCACGCGAATATCGGCGAATTGCGCCTTGGCTGTCGCATCGGTGAGACCGACCTGGGCCAGTTCGGGACTGGTAAAGGTTACCCAGGGATAAGCGCCTTTGCTTACCTTCGCCGGCATCCGGAACAGCGCGTTACGTATGAAAATGCCGGCATGATACCCGGCGATATGGGTAAATTGGTGCCCCCCAGCGACATCGCCGATGGCGGAAATTCGCCGGTTGGTGGTCCTCAGCCGCTCATCAACATCGATCCCTTTTCCGGTGTAGGTAACCCCGGCCTTCTCCAGCTCGAGGCCATCCAGGTTGGGGCGCCGACCCGCTGCGATCAGCAAATGAGTGCCCCGAACCGACTGGCCACCACCGCACTGAACCTCGATTTCGGAATCGAGTTCGCGAACACCCTCTACGGCAGTGCCCTCCAACAGATGAATGCCTTCATCGCTGAGATGCGTTCTGAGAATCCCAACCAACTCGGGATCGTCGTTCGGCAGAATCGAGGCCATTTCGACGACCGTCACCTCGGCGCCCAATTGGCGGTGCGCCTGCGCCATTTCAATTCCGATCGGCCCACCCCCGACGATGATCAGATGACCGGGAACTCGATCGAGCCCGAAAATCGTTTCGTTGGTGTAGTGGGTGGTTTCTCCGATCCCCGGGATCGGCGGCACAAAGGGGCTCGATCCCGTCGCCACGACGAAACGCCGGGCCCGGATGGTGTAATCTCCGGCCTCAACCTCGCGGGGCCCGGTGAACCGGGCCGCGGCAAGAATGACCTGGGCGCCGAACCCTTCAAAGCGTTCGACGGAATCATGGGGAGCGATTTCGGCGATGGCGCGGGCAACGTGGGTATAGGCGCCATCACCGTTGATGTTCGGGGAGTCCAACTCGATCCCTAACCGATGCGCGCTTCGGGCTCCCGCCGCAGCATGGGCGGCGGCCAGAAGCGCCTTCGACGGCACACATCCGTAATTGAGGCAATCGCCACCCATCTTGTGTTTTTCGATCAAAACCGTAGAAACGCCCAGTTGACCGGCAACGGCGGCGACGGTCAGTCCGCCCGAGCCGGCACCGATGATGCAAATATCCGCGTCAATTCGTTCTGTCATGAAAAATGCTCAAACAATGGATGGATCGGGTGACAGCCGCGAGATCGGTATCCGCACCACGGATCATCCGCCGGCCTTGTTTTTGCCGATGCCGAAAGCGGAACGGTGTTTATAGGCGACGGGGATCAACGACAATAACGCGAGTGCCAAAAGCGGGCCCAAGACCTGTAAATCAAAGATGATACCGAGATCGGGGGTTCGTCCTTGATCGATCAAATGGCCAATACCGTTGCCCAAACTGGCAAAAACCATGGTCCCCGGAATTATTCCAAAAAATGTGGCAATCACATAGGCCGGTAACGATACGCCCAGGACCGCCGGCACGAGATTGACGAGCCAAAACGGAAAGACCGGCACGAACCGCAAAAACAGAAGGTAGCTTACCGCGTCTTTGCGAAAGCCCTCTTCCACTTGCTTTAGCAAACCGCTCACTTTGGCATGGAAAAAGTCGGCGAAAGCGTAACGGGCGGCGAGAAAGATAATGGTCGCGCCGAGGGTGGCCGCGAAAACCACCAGGAGGCCGCCTTGTAGGGTTCCAAACAAAAACCCGGATGCGATTGTGAGCCAGATCGCACCAGGCAAGCTGATGGCGATCGCCGCGGCATAGACCAAGACGAACAACAGTGCCGCGAGCACCGCGTTGGAAGATCGCCATTCCAGGATGGTTTCCCGGTTCTCTTTGAGGCTGTCGAAAGATAAATACTGGTGGAGATCCAGACTGAAGGTCACGATCAATGCGGCGATCAAAACCGCGAACGGTAACAAACGTTTAACGGCTAATTTGCGCGCGCCACTGCTTGTTTCTGCGATGGTTTCTGCGATGGATTCATTATCTGTCATCGTAGGAAGAAGCGCCTGCGTAAATTAACAAAAAAATAGGCCCGACGGGCAGTCTAGCGATCACTCCGCGGACGCCGCTTAACTACGTCCATGCCACACCAACATCCAGTCAACATTCCGTTATCAAGAGTGTGGCGCAGCGCGTTGACTTCCCAGGATGGAAAACGTATACACCGGCCCTTGAATTTACCAAAGCGGAACCGCGGAGAAATCAGGTGAAGAGAACCTTTCAACCCAGCAACCTCGTGCGAAAACGCCGACACGGCTTCCGCTCCCGTATGGCGACCGTAGGCGGTCGTCGCGTCCTGGCAAAACGCCGGGCCAAGGGTCGGAAGCGCCTGTCCGCATAACCTGCCGGAGATCGGCGCCGTGGGGTCGACCCTCTTGCGTCTCAAAAATCGTTCGGATTTTCTGCGCGCTCAGCGCGGAGGCCGGAAATGGGTGACACCCGGGCTGATTCTCCAAGCACGCGCGCGAGATGCCGAAGAACCGATCGCTGGAGATGCGTCAGCAATCCGTGTCGGGTTTACGGTTAGCAAGAAAGTTGGGAACGCCGTGGTGCGAAACCGGGCCAAACGCCGCCTTCGTGCCATCGCGGAAAATATATTGACCGAGCACGCCATAGACCACCATGACTACGTCCTGATCGGCCGCGCCGGCACCCGGCGGCGGAACTATGCCGCCCTGCTCGACGACCTTGAGGTCTCGCTTCGGAAACTCGGGGCGTATGCTGGGGTGACCAGCAAATGAAAATTCTCAGCTTATTCCTCCGCGGCCTTATTCGCGTCTATCAACTGATGATTTCGCCGGTCCTGCCGTGCAGCTGCAGACATTATCCAACCTGTTCCCAATACGGCATCGAAGCATTGACGCTGCACGGCCCGATTAGGGGTGGCTGGCTCACCCTCAAGCGGATTGGCCGCTGCCAGCCCTGGGGAACATCCGGATTTGACCCGGTGCCCGAACCGGGCACCGATTGCCTCATTCCCACCCATCACCATAACACCGACACCGCCGCCGATCCGAATTCGGCCGTATCGGTCCACCAGTCCTAGGGAGCCCGGACCGAAAGATGGACAACAAAAATCTCCTGATGGCCGTCGTGGCCTCTGTCGCCATCATCTTGACCTTTCAGCTGTTTTTCGCACCACCCCCGCCGCCGCCCGGTGAGATCGCCGGGCAATCGGCTCCGACCGGGCAACCGGCACCGGAAACGGCAACCACGCCGCAATTGCCGTCGGGTACGAGTTCGCAGGCACCGGCGCTACCGGGCGGCGCGCAACAGACGCCTTCGGTTCCCTCCGCCGCCTCAGCCAACGCTCCGCAACTTCCGGGTTCGACGGGATTAAACCGGGAGAGGACGCTCGCCAGTGTTCCCCGGATCAAGATCGATTCCAAACGGCTGCAAGGCTCGATTTCCCTGATCGGCGGGCGTTTCGATGATTTGCAGGACTATAACGAGACGATCAAACCGGACAGCGAAAAAATCCATTTGTTGGAGCCGTTTAACGGACGAAGCCCTTATTATGCGCAGTTCTGGTGGCTTTCCAGCGACACCGAAGTGCCGAACGGCTCGACGCTTTGGACCGCCAATCGCACGACGCTGACGCCCGAGAACCCGGTGACCTTGAGCTGGGAAAACAAAGACAAGGTCAAGTTCAGCCAAACCATCGCCCTTGACGCCAACTATATGTTCACGATCACCCAACGGGTTGAGAACAAGGGCACCAAGAGCGCAACCGTTTTCCCCTTCGGTCAGATTTTGCGGACCGGTACTCCCGATGTCCTCGATTTCTATATCCTGCATGAGGGTCTGGTCGGCGTCTTTGACGGCGTTTTGGCGGAATATGATTATGACGATGTCCAGGATGCGGACAGCAAGATCATCAAGAAAGAAACCACCGGCGGCTGGACCGGTATCACCGATAAATATTGGCTGACGGCGCTGATCCCCGATCAGAAGACCAAAACCCAAACCCGCTATACCAACAGCGTCGAGCAGGGCATCGACCGCTACCGTGTCGATTTTCTGGCACCCTCCGCGACCGTGGCGCCCAACGCCGTATCCGAATCCACGAACCGGTTGTTTGCCGGCGCCAAGGAAGCCGCCTTGGTCGACAGCTACCTAGATGAGCTTGGTATCGAACGGTTCGACCTTGCCATCGATTGGGGATATTTCGCCTGGCTGACCAAGCCGATCTTCAAAGCCCTAATTTTCTTCAATGGCTGGATCGGCAATATGGGCCTGTCGATTCTCTTCCTGACGGTTTTGATCAAACTCGCCTTCTTCCCCCTTGCCAATAAGTCCTACCGGGCGATGAGCAAGATGAAGGAGCTGCAACCCGAGATGATGAAAATCCGGGACCGCTACAAAGAAGACCGTGCCAAGATGAACCAAGAGGTCATGGGCCTCTATAAACGGGAAAAGGCCAATCCGGCATCGGGCTGTTTACCGATCCTGCCTCAGATTCCGGTGTTTTTCGCACTCTATAAGGTTCTTTTTGTCACCATCGAAATGCGCCACACCCCGTTTTTCGGATGGATTCAGGATCTTTCGGCGGCCGATAGCCTCACTTTTGTAAATCTGTTTGGCCTGATCCCCTTCACACCGCCTGAATTCGCCGTCATCGGCGTCTGGCCGGTCCTGATGGGTCTAACCATGTACTTCCAGCAAAAGCTGAATCCGGCGCCGACCGACCCGACGCAGGCAAAGATATTCATGTTCCTGCCCTTCATCTTCACCATCATGCTGGCCCGTTTCCCGTCCGGCCTGGTGATTTATTGGACCTGGAACAACTCACTTTCGATCCTGCAGCAATATGTGATCATGAAACGCGCCGGTGTCGCCATCGGTGGCGGCAAGGTTAAGAAAACCGCGCCTGCGGCGGCGGCGGCGGGAAGCGCCAACAATAATGATCCGTTAGAAGCGTCTGCGACAGAAGAAACAGAGGCGGACGCGACGGAGGCAAAGGCCGAGCCCGAAACGCCGGAGGCCACGTCCGCCAATGTGTCACACCCGAAACCGAAACGGCCCAACAAGCGCCGGCGCCCTAAGAAGAAGCGTTAACGGCACCTGACATAACTGGGGAAACATTATGGGCCCAGAGAACGATTCCGTATCAACGGAAGATGAGCCTGATGTCAAATTCGGGCATTGGTTGTTCGCGCAGGAATGCGAATTTGTCCGCGGCGCAACCGCGCCCGACGAGGTGCCCGACAGCGACTTGCCCGAGATCGCCTTTGCCGGGCGGTCCAACGTCGGCAAGTCGAGTCTGGTGAACGCCTTGACCGGCCGTTCGACCCTGGCCCGGACATCGAACCAGCCAGGGCGGACCCAGCAACTGAACTTCTTCCGCCTGGGCAATCGGCTCATGATGACTGACCTGCCCGGGTACGGGTACGCCAAGGCGCCCCGGCATTTGGTCGAACAATGGACCGCCTTTACCCGGAGCTACTTGAGGGGCCGGCCGCAACTGCGCCGGACCTGTCTGCTGATCGACAGCCGGCACGGTCTCAAAACCGTTGACCGCGAGGCGATGACGCTTCTCGATGAGACCGCGGTGATCTATCAGATCGTGCTCACCAAATGCGACAAGATAAAAGCCGGAGCCCTCGATAAACTCCTCGCGGAGACCGCCCAAGAGGCGGCCGGACACACCGCCGCCCACCCCACGATCATTCCCACCAGCGCCAAGAACGGTACTGGGATTGCCGAACTGCGGGCCATGTTGGCGGCGCTGGCGGCAGCGGATGACATCAGCTAGAGTCCCGTCATGCCAAAGTCCGAAGCAAAACCCAAAAAATCCACCAAATCCGCCGAAGAATGGTTGGCGCAAGCGAGCGTGCTTTCGGAAGCATTGCCGTTTATGCAACGCCATGCCGGCGAAACGATCGTCGTCAAATATGGTGGCCATGCGATGGGCGATGCAAAGCTGGCCAAGCTCTTTGCCGATGACATCGTCCTTCTCAAACAAGTCGGCATTAACCCCATCGTCGTCCATGGCGGAGGACCGCAAATCGGCGAGATGCTCGAACGCCTCAAAATCCAATCGTCTTTCATTGATGGTTTGCGGGTTACCGATGCGGAGACCGTCACGGTCGTGGAGATGGTGCTGGCCGGCACGATCAACAAACAAATCGCCACCGCCATTAATGCGGCGGGCGGGTTCGCCGTCGGCCTCTCAGGCAAAGACGGCAACCTGATCCGCGCGACCAAGGTGCGCCGCACCAAACGCGACCCGGATTCGAATATCGAAAAAATTCTTGACCTTGGGTTTGTCGGTGAGCCCCGGGAAATCACGACCAATGTTCTCGACGTCTTCCAGGATTCGGACATGATCCCGGTGATCGCGCCGATCGGGATCGGGAACAAGGGCGAAACCTTCAACATCAATGCCGACACGGCCGCCGGCGCGATTGCCGCGGCAATGGGGGCAAAGCGCCTTTTGATGCTGACGGATGTTACCGGTGTGCTCGATAAAAAGGGGAGGTTGATTCCGCACCTGACGGCGAAAGAAGCCCGGGCCCGCATGCAGGACGGCACCATCGCCGGCGGCATGATCCCCAAGGTCGAAACCTGCCTTGAAGCGGTAGAAGCAGATGTCGAAGCCGCCGTCATCATCGATGGCCGGGTTCCCCACGCGCTGCTGCTGGAACTGTTCACCGAGCATGGCGCGGGAACGCTGATCGAGGCCAGCTAAGCCCTAGGCTATGCGTTATGACCCTCCGTGGAAGAGCGCCGACGGAATCGAGTCTCTAAAATTTTGGACATCGCCGGACGGCTCGCCGAAAAGAAAGCCTTGGGCGTAATCGACGCCGCAATCCCGGATGAATTCCAACCCTTTGGGTTCGTCGATCATCTCGGCAATGGTCTCGACGTGAAGATCCTGGCAAAGCCGGGTGAGCGCGGTCAGGAAAGCGCGGCCCTTGGTCGCCCGCTGAGCATTCTTTACCGCCAATCCGTCGAGCTTGACGACATCCACTTCGAGGGTGCTCAGATACTGAAAGCTCGCCGCACCGGCCCCGAAATCATCGAGGCAAACAGCATAACCGGCTGCACGCAAGGTCTGGATGAAGTCGTTGGCAGTCGAAAGGTCGACGATGCGTGACGACTCGGTGATCTCGAACAATAACTGCCCCTGGACCCAAAAATTGCGCTGAAGGAGCGACTGCAGGGCTTCCAGATATTCTGGATGGCCGACCGAAAAGCCGGAAATATTAACCGCAACGCTATGCCTTTTATTGCCGCTCTGGGAAAGCCATGCGACGACCTTTTTTGCCATGGCGAAATCGAACTGCCAGATTAGGCCGATATCTTCCGCGAAGGTGATGGTTTCGAACGGCGACGCATCGCCCATGCCCGAGGGGAACCGCGCAAGGGCCTCGTAATGATGAATTCTACCGTCGTTCACACCGATGATCGGATGAAACACGACATCGAAATTCGATTTTTCGATAATATCGTTCAAGGATTTTACCGACTTCACTGCCTGACCAATCATCCCCGATAAATTGTTCGAGAAATCGGTAAGATTAAAATCCGTCCCCTTGGATTCGCGAAACCGGTTGATGGTATACACCAGCCCATTTGCCAAATCTTCGTCGCTCAATGAGTCTTCGTCGGTGGCGACGGTTGCCGCCTCCACGGAGACGCCCTGGCCTTCCGGATCGACGTCCTTGGTATAAGCGCTGAGATCCTCTTCCAACTCGGCGACATCGACCGACGCGTCGTGCACCAAAGCGTAACGGCCGTCAGAAACCTGCCCGGCGGTGTCACCGTTGACCGAGTTCGCCCTCAATGCCGCGCCGAGAGTCGTGATAAGACTTTGCTCCGATTCCTCGTCAAGGCGGTCCCGCAAGGCATCGAGATCAAGAAGTTCGATCAGTGTGAGCTCGGCATCGGCTCCGGTTTCTCGCGCGGATTTGAGGCGTTCGCCGGCGACATGGGCAAAGGAGTCGGCATCGAACAATCCGCTTTCCTGATCACGGCCCGGCGCACCGATGCGGGAGCCACCGGATGAGCCGGCGCGAAGGGCCAGAAAAAAATGGCCGCTTAGTTCGTCCAGCTTGTAGCCGGCAATCGACAGCGGTGCGCTCTCCCCGAACAAGCCTTCGAGGCGAATTGTGGAATTCTCGATACGGCCCCGTTTCGCCGCAACTTTGAGTAGTTCTCGGACCAACGCCCGGTCTCGTTTGGCGACAAACTCGGCAAATTGGGTGCCGATAAGTTTGGCCGCTTCTTTACCGGCCAGGACTTGGGTGGCGCCTGTCATAAAGGTGATCTTGCCGTCGGCGTCGAGCTCGACGAGGATATCGGCCCAGCAAAAGGCAAAGGCGACAAATCTATCCCGCTCGCTTTTTGCCTGATCGCCTTCAGGCGCGCTTCTCACGCTGGCATTACCGTCCGAAACCATTGATCTTCGCTGCTGTCCCCAGTATGTCAGCGGAACGACCCACGCCGCCTGACTTAGAAATCGGGCTTTCGCCGCCCAATTACCAGATTAACTCATAACCTAAACGCGTGACGATGGCCAAATCTATTGAATCTGAAAGACATTCCCGGATTAACCGGACCGAGCCTGCGGATCTGCGCGATGTGGAGACTTGGGTATTCGATCTGGATAATACCCTCTATCCCGCATCGATTCGCCTCTTCGATCAGATCGACCGGCGGATGTGCCAATTTGTCGCCGAGTTTCTAAAAATCGACGCGCAAGAGGCTTATAAGATCCAAAAACAGTATTTTCGGGAACATGGCACGACCCTGGCGGGCATGATGAACGAGCATAACATGGACCCGGACCACTATCTCGATTATGTCCACGACATCGACTTCTCGGTTGTGCCGGCCAACAAAAGCCTCGCGGATTCATTGAGCAAGTTGCCGGGGCGCAAGGTTGTATTTACCAATGCCGCCGGCCCTTACGCGCGCCGGGTTCTGGACCGGATCGAGATCAGCGACCATTTCGAAACCATCTTCGACATCGTCGACGCCGATTATATCCCGAAGCCGGATCACAAACCCTATCACCAGCTAATTTCTGAGTTCGATTTTGACCCTAAAGGCGCCGTCATGGTCGAAGATGTCGCCCGTAATCTGGCACCCGCCGCCGCCTTGGGCATGACCACGGTCTGGATTACGACCGACCGCCCCTGGGCCGCCGCCGACGCCGAAACCGTGAATCCGGATTTTGTATCCGATGACTTGACCAAATGGCTCGCCGAGGTGGTCGCCTAGAAATGGCCGCCTGATTGCTCGCGGTCACACGGGGTGGTGATTGACAGGGCCCATCCGCTGCCGCATTTTCGCGGCCTAATTTGAGGAATTTGCTATGAGTAATGAACTAGAATCCGCCGTCGACGCTGCCTGGGAAGACCGTGACAATATTTATCCGGCCACCAAAGGTGAGGTGCGCGACTCCGTTGAAGCCGCTCTAGAGGTATTGGACAGCGGCAAGGCCCGGGTTGCGGAAAAAATTGACGGTAACTGGAAGGTCAATCAGTGGCTGAAAAAAGCCGTGTTGCTATCCTTCCGGCTCAACGACATGGAAACAATCGACGGCGGACCCGGCAAGGGCACCTGGTGGGACAAAGTGCCATCCAAGTTTGACGGCTGGGGCGAAAACCGTTTCAGGGATGCGGGCTTTCGCGCCGTGCCGAACTGTGTGGTACGCAAATCGGCCTATATCGCGCCCGGCGTGGTTCTGATGCCGTCCTTCGTCAATCTCGGCGCCTATGTGGATTCAGGATCGATGATCGATACCTGGGCCACTGTCGGCTCCTGCGCGCAAATCGGCAAAGATTGTCACATCTCCGGCGGGGCCGGTATCGGTGGCGTGCTGGAGCCCTTGCAGGCCGATCCGGTCATCATTGAAGACAACTGCTTTGTCGGCGCCCGCTCAGAGGTCGCCGAGGGGGTCATCGTCGAGACCGGCTCGGTGCTGTCGATGGGCGTCTTTATCGGAAACTCCACCAAAATCGTCGACCGGAGCACCGGTGAGATCATGTATGGTCGCGTGCCGGCCTATTCGGTCGTGGTACCCGGGACGCTCCCCGGCAAACCGCTGCCCAACGGCGATCCGGGGCCGAGCCTCTATTGTGCCGTGATCGTCAAGCGCGTCGACGAAGGAACCCGGTCCAAGACCTCCATCAACGATCTGTTGCGGGATTAGGCGCATGGCCGTGGATGCGCTCGCCCTCTCCCAAGCGCTGATCCGCTGTCCCAGCGTCACCCCCGCCAATGAAGGGGCTTTGGATGTCCTCCAAAAAGCACTGGGGGACATTGGTTTTGTTTGTCACAGATTACCCTTTTCCGAGGATGGCGCGGCGGACGTTGACAACCTCTATGCCCGGTTCGGCACGGGCGCGCCGAATTTTTGTTATGCGGGCCATACCGACGTCGTGCCGGTCGGTGATCGGGACGCCTGGTCGGTCGATCCCTTCGCGGCGGAGATAAAGGACGGCAAGCTCTATGGCCGGGGCGCTTCGGATATGAAGGCTTCGGTTGCCTGTTTCTCGGCTGCGGCAGCACAATTCATCGAGGCCCGCGGGGCCGATTTCGGCGGATCGATCAGCCTGTTGATCACCGGCGACGAAGAAGGCCCGGCGGTCAACGGCACCAAAAAGATGCTGGGCTGGCTCGACGAGAACGGCGAAAAGCTGGATGTCTGTCTGGTCGGAGAGCCGACCAACCCGTCGGAAATGGGCGAGATGGTCAAAATCGGCCGGCGCGGCAGCCTCAACGGCACCCTGACGGTTCAAGGCATTCAGGGTCACACCGCCTATCCCCACTTGGCGGATAATCCGATCCACCGGCTGGTGACGATGCTGGCCGCGATCACCGAGGGGGCCCTCGATGACGGCACCGACCATTTTCAGGCCACGACCTTGCAGGTCTCAACCGTCGATGTCGGCAATCCGGCGACCAATGTCATTCCCGGCACGGCAACGGCGACGTTCAATATCCGCTACAATGATATCCATACGTCGGAAACATTGACCAAATGGCTGCGTGACACCTTCGATGCCATTGGCGGCGATTACATGCTGGATATCCATGTCTCGGGCGAGGCGTTCCTGACCCCTCCCGGTCAATTGAGCGACATCCTGGTCGGCGCGGTGGAGACGGTTATCGGCCGCACGCCTGAGCTCAGCACCTCGGGCGGCACCTCGGACGCCCGTTTTATCAAGGATCATTGTCCGGTGGCGGAATTCGGCCTCGTCGGCGCCAGCATGCATAAAGCCGACGAACACATAGAGGTGAAGGACATCGAAACGCTGACCGCGGTATATTTAAATGTCCTTAACCGATATTTCCCAACGGAATGATCACTCAAAAAGAAGTCCTGGCTGGTCTTTTCGGCGCTTATCGCCTCGCACGGCTCGACGCCGGCGGCATGGCTTATTTCGACAAAACCATTCGCGGGTTCTGGCGTTCCTTTTATGCCGGTCTCCTGATCGCGCCGATGTTCTTTCTGCTTCTGCTGGTCGACTTCACGACCGGAGAACCGACGCTATCCGCGGTTCGGTTCTTCACGATCCAAGGGGTCGCCTTCGTCATTGCCCTGTTTATTTTCCCGCTGGTGATGATCAACGTCACCGATGCCTTGGACTGTACGGACAAATATATCGGCTATATCGTCGCCTATAACTGGGCACAAGTCTGGCAGAACCTGGTTTTCATATCCTTCGTCATCCTGGCCCAAGGCGGCGTGATCCCTTCGGCACTGGCACTGCCCCTCCAGGTCGTCATTCTCCTCGCCATCATGGGCTATAGCTGGTTCGTCGCGCGGACGGCCCTCGACCTGACCACCGGGATGGCGATCGCGATCGTGGCGATCGAATGGTCGCTGGCCATCTTCGTGAACTGGATCACCAAATTTCCGATTGTCAGCGGCTAGGGGGGCACTCGAGTGAAAATCGCAAGTTACCTCTTCCAGGGAGACACCAGCTTCGGCGTCGTACAAGAGGACGGTATCGTCGATGCCAAATCGCGGCTGGGCGGCGGCTACGCCGATGTCCGCGCTGTCGTTGAAGCCGGCGCGTTGGATGAGCTCGCCGCCACGACCGACAACCTCTCGCCGGAGATCGCATTATCCGCCGTCACTTTTTTGCCGCCGATCCGGCCTTCGGAGTCGATTTTGGTCGTCGGGCGCAATTTTGGGACGGCGTTCCAAGAGATGGACAGCGACTTTGTCGGCTACCCCTCGATCTTCATGCGCCGCAACAGTTCCCAGGTCGGCCATGACGTCCCGATGGTGCGGCCCGCCGCATCCCATAATTTCGATTGCGAGGCGGAGCTTGCCCTGGTCATCGGTAAAACGGGCCGCCATATCCCTGAATCCGAAGCCTTGGCCCACATCGCCGGATATTCGATCTTCAACGATTCCTCGATTCCCGACTGGATGGATCACACAAGCCGTAATGTCACACCGGGCAAGAACTTCGAGGCCAGCGGATCCTTTGGCCCTTGGATCGTTACGGCGGATGAAATCAATGACCCCGCCAACCTTCGCATTCAGCAACGGATCAACGGCGAGACAATCCAAGACGGCTCGACGAAGGACATGATCTTTTCGATCCCGGCGATTATCGCCTACCTCTCCACCTTCACGACATTGCGGGCCGGAGACGTAATCTCGACCGGCTCCCCAGGCGGGGTGCGGCCGCGCCGGGATGCCGGTATCTTTCTGAAACCCGGCGATGTCATGGAGATGGAGATCGATGGGATCGGAATTCTACGCAACGGCGTCACCGACGAATAGGCCCGACGAGGCAACGCCGCGATCCCATAAAAAAACCCGCCGGGCTGATTACTGCCAGGCGGGCGAGGAGTGTTTAGGAGGATTTAGAGTATCGCCGTTTTTCCCGAGATTGGCAGTGACCTAGATCACACTTCCGGCAAGCACTTGGAATCAAAAGATTCTTTTTACCGTGACCCCTGAATCGTGACGCGCCGGACGATATAATCGCCACCCCCGTTGGCCATTTTAAAGCCATTGAAGCGGTCGCGGAACCCTTGATCGGTGACCTGAATTATCTCTCGGTCATCGATCTCGACCGTCATGACGCCGGCTTGGTCCCGGGTCCACTTGATGACATGGGGCTTTTGATCCTCAAGCTTTAAGGATTGATGGTAGGAGCCGATGACCGCCGTGCCCCGCGACGAGACCCGCAAGATTTGCACCGAAGGAACTTAGCCCACCCGGTAGACCAGCCGGTAACCGGCGTCCCGTTGCGCGCCCTGATAGGGACCCATGAAGAACTCCCCCTGGTTTTTCCAGGATGTCATCTCAAGGCGTATGGAAAAAGAATTGCTGATCGGCGTATCCGTGCTGATCGCCGCAAGACCGACCGGAGAAGACGCACTCGTTTGATCTTGTTGGGATTGCCCGCGACCGCCGCCGAGCGCTTGATTGAGAATGCTGCCGAGTATCTGGGCGGCGGCATCTTTGTTATCGCGGGACCTCGTATCGTCGGATTGCCGGTTCTGATCGGATTGAGCGAGGCTGCTTCTAAGACCGTAGCTTTTTTCGATCCAAAACCGCCCGCCGCTGACCTGCCAGACTGGATTATACTGGTAGTCACCGTCGCTGAAATCGTCATCCAGCAACACGTCCGGCCAAGCCCGATGAAATCCTTGCGGCTGGTACTCGTTTGTTAAATCTCGAAGATCGCGCAAGAACCGTGGGTTCGCCGCGCGGTCCCGTTCCGCAGTATCGATCAGGCCGTTGAGCTGGTTGATAAACTCTTCAAGCTGTCCCGCCGATCGTTGGGAGCCGTCCGGGTTCTGCCAAGGTTCATAACGTTGCTGAGCGTTCGCCGGCATTACGGAAATTGCCAGGATCAGCGAGATCGCCGAAATAAGGTGGAACCGGGTCATATTCAGCGTCATGGGCGGCGCTCCTTAGGATTGATAGTTTCCCTCAGGGTACGCGAGATAAACAAAAAACGCGAGCCGTTCGAAACTTACTTTGTGCTACGCGAGCCCGATTTCAGCGCATAGGATGACTCACAAAACGCAGAACGGAATCCGACGTGGCCCAAGATAAACTATACCGCAACCTGGCGCTGGGATTTGCCGCTTATATCGTCATCGCGGGACTGGCGGGCATATTCTTGCTGGTCAGTGGAAAGATCACGGCCCGCACCGATCCCAATGATACCGAGCTGGTAGCCCGGGGCCAGACCTTGCATCTGCGGCACTGCGCTAAATGCCATGGCGAGAACCTGGAGGGTGAGCCTAATTGGGAAACCAAAAAAGCGGACGGCACCTATCCTGCACCGCCGCAGGACCGTAACGGCCATATCTGGGAACATTCCGACCGGGAGTTGTTCGATTATGTGCGCTGGGGAGGACAAGCCAACGCGCCACGCGGGTTTAAAAGCGGCATGCCCGGCTATGAGAAAAAGCTAAGCAAAGACGAGATCTGGGCAATATTGGCCTATATCAAAAGCCGTTGGCCGGACGACATTCGCAAACGCCAAGCCCTCGCCAGCTTTGTCGGCGGCATCCATTCACATTATTAGAGTTACGGGCGGCATTAGAGATACGAACGGCACCTCATGCTTCGACAGGCTCAGCATGAGGGTGAAAATAGGCCTCCTCATCCTGAGCTTGTCGACCTGCCTTCGCCCGCCGAAGCGGGCTTCGCGCAGGCGGGAGGATGCGTAACCGCGAACTTCGTCTTAAACCACGTTGATCCGGGGATCGCCTGCAGCGAGAGACCCGATCACGGCCGCCTCGGCATGGCCCTGATCGTGGAAGGTCTTGAGCACGCTGTCGACGGCCGACGGCGCACAGGCCACCAGCAAGCCGCCGCTGGTTTGCGGGTCGCGGAGAATGTTGATGTCGTATTCCGACAAACGGTCCGGCACATCGACGCTGTCCACATAGCTGGCCCAGTTGCGGCCCGCCGCGCCGGTGTTGTAGCCCTTGGCGGCATAGTCGCGTGCCGCCGGCAGGATCGGCAGATCGTCGAAGTTGATGGACCCGGCGAGATCTGAGCCTCGGCAGATTTCCAGCATATGCCCCAGAATACCGAACCCGGTGACATCGGTGATCGCGTGAACGCCATCGAGCTCGGTCAGATCGATACCCACCGCGTTCAACCGGGAAGCTGTGTCGACCATCTGTCGATAGCCTTCAGGGTCGAGTTCACCCTTGTTCTCCGCCGCGCCCAGGATGCCAATCCCGAGAGGCTTGCCAAGGACCAGAACGTCTCCGTCCTGGGCATCGCCGTTGCGGCGGATTTTATCGGGATGAACGACGCCGATGGCGACCAAACCATAGATCGGCTCGGTGATGTCGATGGTGTGTCCTCCGGCAACGGGTACGCCGGCTTGCGCACAAACCTCATACCCACCGGCAAAGATGCGTTGCACGGTTTCGACCGGCAGTTTGCCGACCGGAACACCGGCAACCACCAACGCGAACAGCGGTTTGCCGCCCATGGCATAGACGTCGGACAGCGCGTTTGCCGCCGCCATCCGGCCGTAGTCGAACGGATCGTCGACGATGGGCATGAAAAAGTCGTCGTGGCGATGATCGCCTGATCGTCGTTCAGGCGATAGACCGCCGCATCATCGGCGGTCGCGGTTCCCACCAACATATTCGGGTCGGTGTATTGTGTGGGCAGTTGGGAAAGCAACTCTTCAAGCACCGACGGTGCTATCTTGCAGCCTCAACCGCCGCCGTGAGAAAGAGACGTCAGGCGTACGACTTGCGTATCCATGCTCTGCTACTCCATTAAGTTCACATTTGCCCTAACTCACCACAGCCGGGCGGGCGGCGCAACCGTACCTCCCCATCACGACTGCGTCAGGTAGAACTTGTGTTAACGCCCTAAAACTTTCGACAGGAGTTCCGTCGTGCGTTTCGCCGGATTGTCCCGGATCGCCGCTTCTTCCACGGCAAGATAATGGAACAGCCCCTTAAGCGCCAAGCCGACCGTATGCTCGGAGAGATTAGCGCTCACATTCGGCACAAAGGGAAGATTCGAATATTTGCCGATCAGATTGTCATAGCTGGCGATCGCACCGACCTGGCTTAATGATTGATCGACCACCGGCTTGATCACGCCTTTGAGGTTTTCCGACGTGGTACGCTGAAAATATTGGGTCGCGGCATCCTTAGGACCGTTATAGATCGCCTTGGCGTCATCCAGGCTCATCCCCTTGATGGCATCCAAAAGGGCTTGCTTTGTGCCCGGCGCAGCAGCCTCGGCGGCGCGGTTGAGCTTGAGTTCGAGATCATCTGCCATGCCCGACATCCCAAACTTTTTCAGGGTCGACTGCACATTTTGCAGAGATTCCGGCAGCGGAATATGGATCGCGGGATCGCTGTTATAACCGTCCGATTTGCCGACGGTCTCGACAACACGCCCGGCGCCAACGGCGAGTGCTTCTTTCAATCCGGCGGTGATTTCATCCAAACTCAATGCGCTGGTGGCGGCGCTGCCGGACGACCCCGGCATTTGGGGGATGTTCTGTTTGAGTTTGTCTAGGAATCCCCCTTGCGCCAGGGCGCTGCCTGAGAAGAGCAAGGAGAGCGTCAGAATTGTGAGCGTAACTGGAGAGCGGGTCATTATTGTTTTCCTCATTGGGGTTAATTTTTGGGCGAAGACTTGCGCCCACTCCGCCACGGTTTACCTTAGACTGGGTAAGTGAATATTCCCAGCTTCCAAAACAAATGAGAGGCCAAATTGAATGGCTGAGCAAACCACCGGATCTCGCGCATCAGACCCCGCCTGGGCGGCGCGCGGGGCGCATTGGGCACGGACGGCGGCGAAGGGCCTGTCCGACTATGATCTGCCCAACCAGCGGCTGATCGAAGCGGCCCAGATCGACGAAGGCATGCGGTGCCTGGATATCGCCTCGGGCGCGGGCGAGCCCGCCATCAGTATTGCCGTCAAAGTAGGGCCTACGGGCTCCGTCACCTGCATTGATGCCAATTCGGAAATGCTGCAAGGGGCGCAGGACCGGGCCGACAATCTCGGCTTGGCGCATATGCGTTTCGAGATCGGCGACATGACATCACTGCCCTTTGATGACAATCAATTCGACGCCGTAACCTGCCGGTTCGGCCTGATGTTCGCCGACGATCCGGTGGCGGTGCTGACCGACGTGCGGCGTGTTCTCAAACCCGGCAAGCGGGCCGCCTTTATGGTCCATGGCCCGGCGGCGGACAATAGCCTCAACCCGGTTCTCGCCCAAGCAGTGGCCGACTATTTCGGCGAAGAGGTGATCAAGCCTAATTCGCGCCGTCACCGTTATGGCGGCGATGGCGAGATGGCGGGGTTTTTCCGCAAGGCAGGCTTTTCCGATGTCGGCGATACGCCGATCCGCGAGGTGCGGGAACGCCCGGTGGAGGGCCGGTTCTGGGATGTCATGCTGCAGCGATCGCACGGTGCGCGGCTCGAAGGCTTGTCTGAAACGGAGCTTGAAGCCTTGCATGAGGTCATCGCCAAGGCCTTCGCGCCCTTCCATAAAGGCGACCACTATGCGCTTCACTCAGCCGAGCAACTCGCCTGGGGCAATGCCTAACGAACCATCAACCAGCAGAGGGAACAACCATGGCGCATTACGGATTTAAGGACATGATGGCGGAGGCGAACGCCACCATCGATACGATTTCGGTACAAGAAGCGCTCGACCTCGTCGGCGACGAGGGCACGGTGTTCGTCGACGTCAGAGAAGCATCGGAGGGCGAGAGCCAGGGCCAGATCAAGGGCAGCGTGGGCGCGCCCCGAGGGCTCTTGGAGTTCATCGCCGACCCCGATGGTCCCTTCCACAACGAGGTCTTTGCCAGCGACAAATTCTTTGTCGTTTATTGCGGTACCGGCGGGCGCTCGGCCTTGGCGACGCTGACCCTCAACAAAATGGGCCTCACCAACGCCGCCAGCATGGCCGGCGGTTACGCCGCCTGGAAAGAAGCCGGCGGCCCGACCGAGGATTAGGGAGTTATCGGTCCGTGCGTGAAACTCACCCTTCGATGCACTCAGGGTGAGGGCCGCTTGTCCCCGAGCACCCTCATGCTGAGCTTGTCGAAGCATGAGCTTCAGGCAACTCTCTTACCTGGCTCGCTCCAATCAGGTTTCGTCTCGCCGACTATTTCGCCAGTTTGATCTCGGCGGCTTCCGGGGCGGCGATGTCGACGGTGCTGGCCATGATGGCGACTTTGCAGAAATGCCCGATGGCGCCGACCGCATCGACCACCCCCGGATAGCCGAGGACTTCGGCCGACTTTTCGAAGGTTGCGTCGCTGATTTTCTTGTTGCCGAGCTGCTCGCTTACCAGATCGTAAACCGCCTCATCCTTGGGATCGGCAAAGGCGGGGCGCTGACCGTCCCGGATCGCTTCGACCGCGGCGCGTTCGACACCAGCTTTCAAGGCAAGAGTGGCCTGGGCGGCAAAGGGGAATTCCGACTGCCAATATTGCGCGGTGAGCATGCCGATGATGCGGATCTGCTGATGGGTCAGGGAACAATTCTCAAAATAGCCGCTGACAGCGTTGGTCGTCTCCCACAGACCGGGAGAATAAATATATCCGCGTGCGGGGCCGTTGACCCGCCCGGTTGTCGCCATGACCTGGTCATAGAGGCGCTTTTGCTCGCCATCCATGTCTTCCGGTTTGATTTCGGGAATTCGCACCATGATTACCTCCTGTTGGACTGATTTTATATGCAAACCTACAATGCCCCATCGGAAGAATCGAACGCAATCGGGAGGCCAACATTATGCCGCAATTCGACCTCGTTACTTTTGGAGCCGGTCTGTCGGGTCTGATCCCCGCCGTCCGTGCCGCGCAACTCGGGCTCAAGGTCTGCGTGCTCGAACAGGAGCCCGACCCTCGGCATCTTTGCAACTCCCGCTACACCACCGGCGTCGGTAACGTCGCTTATTTCCCCCTGACCCTGCCGGTGGAGACATTGGAGCAGGTCATCGAAGACGCATCAGGGGGCTCCGCGGATAAAGACCTCGCCCGGGTCTACGCCAAGACGGCGAAGCGAGCGCTGCGCTGGCTGCAAGGCGAGGGTGTGCGCTTCACCCGGCCCAGCATCGGCGACAACCCGACGGAGCCTAATTGGGTTTTGGCCCCGGCGCGGCGCTTCAACCACGGCCTCGACTGGCAGGGCAATGGCGGCGACGTGACGCTGCAGCAGCTGGAACGCAAACTCAAACGGTACGGCGGGGAGCTCCATCGGGGCGTGGCCGTAACGTCCCTTCTGGAAGAGAACGGCGCCTGCGTCGGACTGACAGCAGAAAAAGACGGCACCGCCATCCGCTATGACGCCAAGGCGGTCACGGTCGCCGATGGCGGCTTCATGGCGAACCAGGAGATGGTCCGCGAGCATATCACCGCCGCCGCCGATAAAATACTTGTCCGCTCGGCCCCCAATGTCCGGGGCGACGGCATGCGGATGGCGCAGGCAATCGGGGCGGAACTATCGGGCCTCGGCACCTTCTATGGCCATCTTCAGCACCGCGACGCCATGGAGAACGAAAAGCTCTGGCCCTATCCGACCCTCGACGCGCTCGCCCAAGCCGCCATTATCGTCGATGCCGGGGGCAACCGCTTCGCCGACGAAGGGCGCGGCGGTGTGCCCTTGGCCAACGATGTCGCCAGGCTCGACGATCCCTTATCCGCGACGCTGATCCTCGATGCACAGATTTGGCGGTCCGCGGGGCGCATCGGGCCGGTCGGCGCGGACCCTCATCTGGAGCGAGGCGGCGGCTGGAAATGGGAGGCGGCGACATTGGACGAACTCGCCGGACTCGCCGGGCTTCCGGCGGCGGCGCTGGCGGAAACCGTTGCCGTCTATAACGACGCCCATGCCTCGGCGGAATTATCCGCGCTCAATCCGGCGCGCTCCACCGACAAATTCAAAGCCCATCCGATTGTCGAAGCCCCCTTCTATGCCATCCCCCTTTGTTCTGGGATCACCGGCACGATGGGCGGGCTCCGCATCGATGGAAACGCCCGGGTCCTGCGCCCCGATGGATCGGTGATCGATGGACTTTACGCTGCCGGCACGACGACCGGCGGGCTCGAGGGCGGGCCGAAGGTCGCCTATATGGGCGGCCTGTCGAAAGCCTATATCTGGGGATTATTGGCGGGAGAACATGCCGCCGACTATGCAGGAGGCCATTAAAAAAAACCCTCTCAGTCCTCCCCTCGACGGGGCCCTTTAAGCTAGCAAGTTAAAAAAAATGAACGTGAATTTCACCCCGGACCAAGCCGACCCTGCGCGAAAGTTTGTCAATTACACGTTCAGAAATATGGCTCGGCTCTGCGCGACTGACGGCTGGGACCATTCGCGTGGTCAGAGCCGGGAGCGGCTGCAAGCGAACTTGACAGCTGCACCGCTTGGCGATCGCCGGGGCATGGTCGTCGGGCGACAGTTGTTCTTTTTCTCCCATGCCTATCGCCTGACAGCAGATCCCGTCTATCGGAACTGCGCGCAGCACCTGTTCGAAGATTTGATCGACAATTTTTGGGATGAGACCGACGGTGGCTGGTACTTCAGCCTGACGATCGACAATGGTCTTTCCGATACGACCAAGGATCTATATGGCCACGCCTTTATCATGTTTGGTTTGGCGCACTATCTGGCGATTGTTCACGACGACAAAGCGCTGCAATGGATTAACCGGTCCAACGACATCGTTTTAGATCGCTTCGCACTACCGGGAGGCTGGTTCGCGCCGGCGACAACGCGCGACTGGACCCCTCTCGGCAGGACCCTTGAGCAAAATCCGCACATGCATTTATTGGAGGCTTATCTCTCCCTCTACAAGGCGACGAAGGACGAGGGGTTTTTGAGATGCGCCGCACGGATAATGTCCATCTACACGGAAATGCTCAGAACACCGGATCGCAGTAAAGTTCTCGAACATCTCGATGAAAGGGGGCAAGCATCCGGCGAAAAGGGGTCGCTTATTCAACCTGGCCACCTTTACGAGTGGTATTGGCTGGTCAGCGAGTATGCCGACATCGCGGGTTTAGCTGAATTTAAATCCGACAATGCGCTGATTATGGAATGGGCTAATCGTCATTGTCTGGATCTCGACGCGGGCGGGATTTTCGATTTGGTCGACACATCGGCCAATATCATTAGCGATCGAAAGCGCATTTGGCCGATGACAGAACGGATAAAGGCGCTCACGACATTGGTTCGAGAGGCACCGACCGAGCCCTCACGGGAAGCGCTGGTCGGATCGATAACCTTTATGCTCGAAAACTACTGTGGCGCTGATGGTTCCTGGCATGAATATTTGTCCAGGGGCCTCGAGCCGGATTGCGACTACCTGCCGCTCAGCACCCCTTATCACGTCGCCATGGCGGCGCTTGAGGTAGAACGGCTGTTCGGCGGTCCGGGTGCCTTTGGGATGACGAACAGCAAATCGCCGGAATTTCCGTAGTTTTGTCGGCGGCGGGCCGACCATAACTGAACCAGGTTTGCTATCGTTTTCTCCTTACCGGAGGGGGAATTAGAGCCCCTCTACCTGGGCACGGGCGCAGAAATATTCCCAGACCCGATCGGCGGATAGATCGGAATAGAATGTTTCCGTGCATTTCTCGATCTCTTCGTCGCTGAGATAGGTTGGATTACCCATCTTCATCGCCTCGGCCTGCAGGTTGGCGTTGACCTGGAGATAGACCGACAGCATCACGGCCTCCCTGACCGTGCGCCCGCCGACGACCGCGCCATGACCCCGCATCAGCGCGACATTGCCGTCGCCGACGGCTTTGGCGAGATCGCGGCCCTGATCCATATTGCGGACCAACATATCGGTTCCGCCGAAATTATCGCGGATGTCCCAGACCGGGACGTCAGGGCCGATCGCCGCGCCCATATGAAGGATCGGGCGGATCGGCACCCCGGTCACGCCGAACGGGATGACGGCGTGGGAATGATGATGAACCACGGCATTGATGTCGGGGCGCGCCTCCATCAAGGCGCCATGGATAAAGCGTTCGCCATAGACTACCCGGTCACGCTGATCGATGACCTCGCCGCCGAGGCGGAATTCCATGATATCGCTGCGCTCGATAATGCCCGGCGCACGGGACCGCGACATGATGAATTTTTCGGGATCGTCGGGATGGCGACAGGTCACGTGGCCGAAGGCATCCACGACGTTTTCCATGTCGAGGATGCGGTTGGCGTAAACCACGTCGCGTGTCGATTCTTCCAGCGTCGCCATGATGATCTCCCTTAAATTTATATGAGAGCGATTTCAGTACACGACCTCGGTCAAGTAAAGCCCTTCCGGCGGCGCGGTCGGCCCACCGCGGGCACGATCCTTGGCCGCGAGCGCATGGGCCACATCCTCCGCCGTCCATTTTCCCTCGCCGACCATCTTCAGGGTGCCGACCAGAATGCGGACCTGCTGGTACAAAAAGGAGCGGGCGCGGACTCGGACGTAGACTCTGTCCTCCTCCCGGTGAACCGAGATTGCGTCGAGGGTCTTCACCGGGCTGTCAGCCTGGCAATTGGCGGCGCGAAAGGTCGTGAAATCATGTTTGCCCGGCAACGCCTGAGCGGCCTCATGCATGGCATCGGCATCCAAGGGCTGGGGCAGCCAATAGGCCAGCCCTTTTTCGATGGCGAGCGGCGCCTTGCGGTTGATGATCCGGTATTCATAGGCCCGCTGGACGGCGGAAAAACGCGCGTGAAACTCTGCATCGACCTCTTCCACCGACAGGATCGTTGCCGGCTCTTCCCGGAGGTGGAAGTTCAGGGCGTCGCGGATTTCATCGCTGT
This sequence comes from Pseudomonadota bacterium, assembly GCA_027592155.1. Taxonomy (GTDB): domain Bacteria; phylum Pseudomonadota; class Alphaproteobacteria; order Rhodospirillales; family UBA2165; genus JAQCKY01. The sequence goes on along the minus strand of JAQCKY010000001.1, from coordinate 1,583 downwards.
TGGTGTCTTTTGCAAGATCGATATGCGCGACCTGAGCGCGGGCATGGACACCAGCATCGGTTCGCCCCGCCCCATGGACCGTCACCGTCTCGGCACAATAACGAGTGATCGCCTCTTCGATGGCTTGCTGTACCGATGGCGCATTGGCCTGGCGCTGCCAGCCCGAAAAGCCGCCGCCGTGATATTCGATCGTGAGTTTATAGCGTGTCATGTTTGATGCCCCGCCGCTCAATCGAGCCGGGTGCCGGTAGGAATTTCATATCCACGCAGGAAGTCCGCCGCCGCCATCGGGCCTTTCCCAGCGCGCTGGACACGGGTCAAACGCAGAGATTGTTCACCGCACTTGATCGTCAACTCACCGGTAACGGTTCCGGGATCCCCGGCTCCGTCCGTGACCTCGGCGGCCAATACCTTGATGCGCTCATTTTTATGTGTGAACCAGGCTCCAGGCCAGGGTGAGAAAGCACGGACGGCGCGCTCAAGCGCCACGGCGGGTTGGGACCAATCGAGGCGGCCGTCATCCCGGCCGATCTTGGGCGCCAAGGTCACACCGTCGTCGGGCTGGGGAACCGGCGTGATCGTGCCGTCGCTGAGGCCATCCAACGCCTTGAGGATCAGCACCGCCCCCAAATCCGATAGAGCGTCATGGAGGCTTTCCCCCGTTGTCTCGCCGGTGATCGGCACGGTCTCGGCCAGCAGCATGTCGCCGGTATCGAGGCCGACATCCATCTGCATGATCGTTACACCGCTTTCCTTATCCCCGGCCAGAATCGCGCGCTGGATCGGCGCGGCACCCCGCCATCGCGGCAACAAGGACGCGTGCACATTGATGCAGCCCAATCGCGGGGCGTCGAGGATCGCCTTGGGCAGAAGCAGCCCATAGGCGGCGACCACGGCGGCGTCCAGATCAAGCGCGGCAAAGGCGGTTTGGGCCTCGGCATCTTTCAGGCTTTTCGGGGTCCGGACCTCCATGCCCCTGTAAACCGCGGCGGCATGTACCGGCGACAGGCGTTCCTTCTGTCCGCGTCCCGCCGGACGGGGGGGCTGGGAATAGACGGCGGCGACATCATGGCCGGCATCGATAAGCGCGCTAAGGATCGGCACCGAAAAATCGGGTGTGCCCATAAAGGCGAGGCGCAGGGGATTGGAGGCGATGGGAACGGCTCCCGTCTTAAACTGCGGCCGGGGCTTTGCGTCTGGCCTCTCTTTTGGCGTCCCGCTTGGCGTCTCTGGCTTCTTCTTTTTGAAGCTTGCGCAGTTTTCGCAAAATCAGGTCACGCTTGAGCTTGGAGAGGTAGTCGACGAACAGCACACCCTCGAGGTGATCCATTTCGTGCTGGATACAGGTCGCCAACAGTCCATTTGCCTCGAGTTCGCGGATTTCGTTCTCATGATCCAGATAGCGAACTCGAATGCCCTCGGGGCGCACGACACCGGCGAAATGTTCGGGGAATGACAGACAGCCTTCCTCGTATTCCCGTTCTTCCTCGGAGGACCAGATGATCTCCGGGTTGGCCATGCGATAGGGCTGAGGCTCATCCGGGTCCTTGCTGGCATCGACGACGATGACGCGCCGGGTCACC
>JAQCKY010000300.1 GCA_027592155.1 Pseudomonadota bacterium | reverse complement strand
AAATTGTCCTGGCCGGGCGTCCGTGCCGTGAACGAAGCCTCTGCCCTCTGGAAAGCTTGCTGGTTGCTCATAAAATCGGCGCTAACATAGAATCTGACATTGTCTTTAATGTCGTAGTGAGCCATACCGTTAATGAGAACGCGCTCAAGAGGACGTTGCAGCAGGTTAACCGGGTTTACGTTGTAGCGATGCTGTGGGGTGCAAAAAGGTAGCGGCAGACCACCGTCTCCGAATCGGATTGCCGTAATATTTCCGCCATTGTCGCAAGCACCGGACCCATCATTCGCGTATTGCGTCGACGATGTGAAATCATTCAGATCGATATTCTGCAGTCCGGCAACGGTCGTACCACCCAGGCCGATCAACCGTCCCGGAATATTGCTTGAGCCGGTCGGGACAAGAACACCGGCAGAATTGGGATCTACTGAATAGAAAGAAAAATCACGGCTACCGAACTTGATTTCATCCCGATCGGTATAGGACGTATGGAGCACCGCATTACCGCGTCCATCCGCGAAGTTTCCGCCAAGAGTAATTGCCAGCTTGTTCGTATTTCCATCACCTTCACCGGTTTGACCATATTGATAGTCAAATTCCAGTCCCTCGAAGTCTCTCTTCAAGATAAAGTTGACAGCGCCCGCGATCGCATCGGAACCGTAGACGGCTGAAGCACCACCGGTGATGACTTCAATGCGTTCAACCAAAGCCGTAGGAATGCTAGCCATGTCTGATAAGCCAGCCGAATTCGCCGGAGCGAAGCGCTTACCGTTGACCAGCATCAATGATCGATTGCGCCCCAGACCACGTAAATCAGCTGCCAGAATTCCGGCTCCGCCCGTTACGTTAGCCGTAGAAGTCCCGTTAGGCCGTAGCTGCGGCATCTGGTTCAGCGTTTGTTCCAGCGTCACATTACCCGAGGTCTTAATGAACTCCTCGCTAACAACCACTGTGGGGCTAGGCGCCGAAAGATCGGAACGCGCGATACGCGATCCCGTAACAAAGATTTCCTCAATGACCTCACCGTCCGAATCTTGGGCAAGTGCCCCAAACGGTGCGAGTCCGGCTGCAAGTAACAGAATGCTTCCGCGTCGTAGAATCAAACGTAGGAAACTTGCATTCGGTAGCAAATGAGAAATACCGATTCGCGTGCTTTTCATAACGATTTATCCCCTGAGATTTACGTAAACCCGATTTATTTTTGAGTCCGGACTATAATCAAAAGCGCCTAGCGCTTCTCGATAATATATCATATATTGTACTGATGTCACTCTTTTTGCCACACCTAGGCATATGTCGCGACTGGCTTGCCCAAATTGTCGAAATTAGGCGAAATACCCAATCCCGGCTCGGTTCCGGCCATCATGGTGCCATCCAGTCTTTTCGGCGCACCTGAAGCATTTTCTACCGTGACATAGCTGTTGAAATCGGTGGACGAGAACCGAAAGCGCTCTGGCGTTGAGTGTGCAAGGTGTGCAATGGCAGACGTAATGATGTCTCCACCCCAACTATCTTCAACGACCATCGGCAGTTGAAGCGACACTGCAAGATCGCGAATCAGCCGCGCTTTACTTAGGCCACCAACTTTTGAAATCTTGAGGTTAATTGCGTCCATCGCATTGTCTGCATGTGCTCGCAGCAGCATATCGACCCCATCGACGCATTCGTCCAGAATGAACGGCAGCTGAGTCCGGCGACGTGTTGCCAGGCAGTGATCGTAAGAAATACAAGGTTGCTCGATGTAAACATCCAGGTCTCTGACGGCATTTACGACACGTGCTGCAGCGTCCACGCGCCAGCCGGTATTCGCGTCTGCAACCAGCGTCTCACCAGACTTCAGTACCTCGGATGCAGCACGAATTCGTGCGATATCAGCAGCCGGATCGCCACCGACTTTTAGTTGAAACTTGCGATAGCCCTCATCGCGATACTTCGCGACGTTTTCTGCCATTTCATCAGCAGGTCTTTGGCTGATTGCGCGATACAGTTCGACGCTTTCACCATGCCTCCCGCCCAACAATTCACAGACGGGTTTCCCCGTCACCTTACCGAGCAAGTCCCAGCAAGCCATATCGATTCCCGACTTGACATACGGGTGACCCAATAGCGCGGTATCCATCATAGAGTTGATCGGCCCGACGGCCGTCGGATCCTTGCCGATCAGGAATGGTGCAAGCTCGCCGATTCCAGCTCGGGCGCCCGCTCCGTAAGCCGGAAGGTAGAACGGCCCCAACGGACAAATTTCGCCGTAGCCAATCAAATCTGTATCGGTAACAAGCTCGATCACCGTGCTGTCGAATACTTCGACAAACCGACCGTCGGACCACGTATAACGACCTTCCATCAATGGAAGGTCTACTTGGTAAACTCTTATCTCCGTGATTTTCATCAAAATCTGTCCTTACTGTTTTTATAATTAATAGCTAGTTGAGTCGTCGACTCGGCGTCCACGGGGCACCCAGGTCATTCATTTCTGTCTCGAATGCTGTCAGCAGATCATCGAGTTCGGCTAGCATTGCGCCAACCCGGTCAAACTCTTCTGCCGCAATTTCGTAGGCACGGCGCTCGGTTCCCGTAGTCTTCGACTGCGAATCCCAATTTGCCAAAAGACTGCCAGCCCGACGCCGCAGCGACCAAGCCGCCGCCTCATTTCTGGACTGCACGCTTTGATCCCCTGACATCAGAATATTTATATCCGCTAAACGCTGCGACAAACCTGCCAGTTTTGCGTGGGCGTCTTCGCCCGCATTTGGAGTTCTTACAAGTGCATCGCGCATCGTGACTATTCGAGCGGTATGCTCTCTAATCAAAAGTGAGGCGCCGCTAACACGCCTGAACAAGTCGGCGGATTTTTGCTGGAACGCCAGTAGTGATTCCCTGTCCTCAGCAGCCTCAGGACTTAGCTTGAGCTCTTCAACAGTGAACGTTTGAGCGTCTGCCAATTTGATGAATTCATTTCTGACATGTGCCGACATTTCGACGCTGTACTGGCCCGGCAGAACAAGCGGACCCTGTTGCTGCCCGCTCCACGGTGCCCTAAACGTGCTCCGCTCAGGATCAACGGCATGCGGTGCAGGAAAACGAAGATCCCAGTTAACACGGTGAATTCCTTCCGAGGACGGCGCGACAATGCGCCTTACGACCACACCACTATCGTCTCTGATCGTAAATACGATGACGGGTGCTTGTTCGCTATCTTCCTGTCTCAAATCTTCCCATGATGGGTAAGGATTATCGCCACCCTTTTTTTGTACCCGGCGCTCTTCAGTACGTCGAATATTTCGAGCTGTCTCAAAACCGTCGCGGAGGAAGTAAGTAAACACGGCACCGTATGGCGGATTCGGCGAATTAAAAAACGCCATCCCCGACGGGCCCACGTCGCCGATAGCCTGCCCGGTGTTCCACTTGTCGCCGACGATATACAGCAAAGCATCCTTGACCAGGAAGAGCGTTGCCGCGGCAGACGTAACGGATTCAACTGATCTCCGTAGTGGTGAATAATCGTCTAGGATATAAATGCCACGTCCATACGTGCCAACAACAAGGTCGTTTTCCCGCCGCTGTATTTCCAGGTCTCGAACGGATATCACGGGAAAATTTCCCCGCAGCGGCAACCAGTTCTTGCCACCATCCTGGGTGAAGAACAGACCGAACTCTGTTCCGACGAATAGTAAATTCGGGTCAACGTGGTCCTCAACGATGGAATGCACGCTTCCTCTGTCAGGAAGGTTGCCAGCAATCGACCGCCAATTTTTACCCTTGTCACGCGTCACAAAAACGTAGGGTCTGTAATCGCCCCGTTTGTGATTGTCCAGTGTTGCATAGGCGACACCAACGTCGTGGTTGGAGGCGATGATTTCTTCTACATAGGTCAGATCTGGCACGCCGGATATGCGGTCCAATGACCGCCACTTCTCACCTCCATCTTCGGTAACACTAATTCGGCCATCGTCCGTTCCGACATATAGCAGACCTTCCTGGAGCGGACTTTCGGCCAGAGCGATTGCCGCGCCGTATCGTGAAACGCCGCGATTTTTCTGCAGTGCATCCATACTCCAGATTCGGTCCATAATCGGCAATTCATTTCGGTCAATATCACGAGTCAGGTCAGGGCTTATGATCTGCCAATTATCACCACGATCGTCTGACCTGAACACTTTCTCAGCGGCAATATACAGTCGACGCGGATTGTGCGGGCTAATAAGCAAAGGTGTTGCCCAATTCCACGTATATTCATACTCGCCACTCGCCGGTTGCGGAACTATTGTTACTCGCTCAGTTGTGCGCCAATCGTAGCGAACCAAGCCAGCGTGTTGCGATTGAGCGTAGACAATATTCGGGTCGGTCGGATCGATCTGCGGCTCAAAACCATCGCCACCGTTCACGTTCCTCCAGTCGGTGTTAGCAATTCCGTGCACGAACAGCGTCCGCGACGGGCCGCCCCATGAACTCGCATCCT
>JAQCKY010000299.1 GCA_027592155.1 Pseudomonadota bacterium | reverse complement strand
ATTTCGGGCAGGGATACCCGGCCCATGGTAACGGCTGAGGCGATGGAAGATCCGCTCATCGCCGCGAAACCGGCGCATCCGCCGATTGTGGCGGATGCCAGACCGCCGCGCCAATGCCCCATCCAGGCATAGGCGGCTGAATAGAGATCCTTGCTCATTCCCGAAACGCCGGCGAGGTTGCCCATGAGAACGAACAGCGGAATGACGCTAAGCTCCACGAAAGTCGAAATCTCAAAGCTTTCTGAAGCAAGGCTTGAATTAGCGGCGCCGAATCCGTTTATCGCCGCCGTGCCGATATAGCCGATGATCAGCATCACCATGGCGACAGGCATGCGCAAAGCAAGCAAGATAAACAGGCCGGCGAGGCCGATAAGACCGATTGTAAAGGCCGACACAGCTACCTCACAATGACTGGGTTTCGCCGGAGGCTCCGCTACGGCGGACGACGACAAATTCGACGATTTCCGCCAGCAGGATTAACACATAAAATGCCATGCCAAGGGCTAAGATGTAATAAAAGGGCTCAAAATTAATGCCCAATTCCTGAGTAGATTCACCTAAGAGTGTTGCTTCGGTGCCAGCTATGATGAGGTGATAGATCAGATTTACCAGCATCACGGCGCCGGCGATATGCATCAGCATCCTGAGGGCAAAATCGACCGTGGGTGGAAACGCATTATCGAAAATTTCCACCGCGACCTGGCCGCCGGTTCGGGCGCTGTAGGCGACGGAAAAGGTGACGACGATCAACAGGGCCAGGCTGTTGTAATCTCGGGCTCCGATAATCGGTGCGTTAAATACATACCGGAGGGTGACATCAGTAACGGTCAACAGCATCATGACGATGACGAAGGTTCCGCCGACCCAAAGTGCGGCGCGGCTCACCCAGCGCTCCAAAAATTGGAGCGCTGGGTTTATCGCCGTTACATCGCCTGAGGCTAAGTCAGACATGTGCTTTCAGTTCTGATGTGCCGTGTGGTTACTTGGCGATCGCGTTCCACATGGCGCGGGCATCTTTATGCCCTTGTTTTTCGAGCTGCTTGATCGTCGATTCAATCGCGGGCTTAACGGCCACTTCAAAGGTTGCCCGCTGTTCGTCGGTCAGACGGACATATTTCGCACCATTACCGGCTTTCGCACCGGCGATACCTTTTACGGTGTCGCTGTTGAAGCCTGCGGCAGCAACCAGGCTGAATTTTTTACCGGTGTGCTGGCTAACAAGTGTCTTCTCGTCTTTTGTCAGACCGTCCCATGATTTTTTATTCATCGCCAGGAAGAACATGGAGCCGTAACCGGGGAAGTTGTCGATGACATATTCTGCCGGCTCGTTAAGGTTCCACGGCTTGTAAAGCGCGCTGGCGCCGATCATGACGGCGTCAACAACACCGGTGTTGAAGTTGTTATAAACCTTGCTGACCGGCATGCCGACCGGTGCAGCGCCCCATGCCTTGACAATTCCGGAGGCGGCAGGAGAATTTGGACGGATCTTCAGGCCTTTAAGATCGGCGACTGTCTGGATCGGCTTTTTTGTTAGTAGGTTAGACGGATCAAGCGCCCAGATACCCAGCATTTTGACGTTCTTGTATTCACTCGCCAGATGCTTGTCATAAACGCTCCAAGCTTTCTCCGTAATTTCCTGTGCCGTGTCGCCGACGCCGGGGAGCGTCAGCAGCATGGATTTCGGGAAAGCCTTGGATACATACTGGGTCACCACGAAGGACATGTCAGCGACGCCGTCAATTGCACGCTTGTATTGGGCGACCGGGCCTTTACCGAGCTGGCCGGCCGGGAAAATCTTAACGGTCAGGGCACCGCCGGAGGCTTCGCTGATCGCCTTCGCCATTGGTGCGAATGCGATGCGGTGCATCGGGTGAACCGGTGCCATGAAATGAGCCAGTTTCAATTCTTTTGCCGTGGCCGGCGCATCGAAGGCGCTGAGCGCGGTCAAGGCGGTCCCGAGTGCCAGGGTCGTGGCGAGTGTGGTTTTGGTCAGTGATTTCATTACTCTCTCTCCCAAACAAGGGCCGTATGGACCCTTCAGTTAGAATTACAGCCCAACCTCAACGGGTCGTCCCGAAATCGGCTTGGACTGCGATTTTAAAAATTAACCTAAACGCACGGTGGTGGAAGTCAACAGACCGGACTGGCGTTCACCCACACCGTTGTGTGCATCTTCGATTATAGAAGCCCCTTTTTTTGTCTTGAATTATTGTTCTGTACCCTAACAATGTTGGCTGCAATGTCAATTCGTTCAATTGGTCATTGCCTCACGTATTCGAGAGGAAAATTCCGTGCCAGAAGCCGTCATCGTCTCCACCGCCCGTACCCCCATCGGCAAAGCTTACCGCGGTGCCTTCAATAATACGTCGCCTGTAACGTTGGCGGGGCACGCGATTGCCCATGCGGTTGCGCGCGCGGGGATTGAGCCCGGAGAGGTCGAAGATTTGTGGGTGGGCTGCGGCTTTCCGGAGGGCAGATCGGGGCAAAATACGGCCCGGCACGCCGGTCTTGCGGCCGGTCTGCCGGTGACCACAAGTGCTGCGACGGTCAACCGGTTCTGTTCCGCCGGTCTACAGACGATTGCGATTGCAGCTCAGCGGATTGTTATGGACAAGGTTCCGATCATCGTTGCGGCGGGCGCGGAATCGATCTCGTTCCTGCCCTTCGATCATCAAGATGCCAGTGCAACCGAGGTGCCCGAAGTGAAGGAACGCAAACCTGAGATTTACATGCAGATGCTCGATACCGCCGAGGTCGTGGCCAAACGCTATTCCCTGAACCGGGATGTGCAGGATGAATACGCACTGATCAGCCAAACCCGGACGGCTGCCGCCCAACAGGCGGGACGGTTTGACGATGAAATCGTGCCGATTACAACGATCAAAACCGTCAAAAACCGTGAGACGGGCGAGATCTCCGAAGAAAAAGTGACGTTGGAGCGTGACGAGTGTAATCGTCCCGACACCAATGCGGAAGGCCTCGCCAAGCTCGGGGTGGTCCTGGAAGGCGGAACCGTGACACCGGGCAATGCAAGCCAGCTTTCCGATGGCGCCAGCGCCTGTGTTGTGATGGACGCAAAACTGGCCGAACAAAAGGGCCTATCCCCATTAGGCATTTTTCGAGGGCTGGCGGTCCATGGATGTGAGCCCGACGAAATGGGCATCGGGCCTGTATTTGCGATTCCCCGATTGCTGGAACGCAATGGTCTGACCATCGACGATATCGATCTTTGGGAACTCAATGAAGCGTTCGCGGTGCAGGCACTATATTGCCGCGATGAGCTCGGCATCGATCCCGAGAAATACAACGTTAACGGCGGCGCGATCGCAATCGGCCACCCTTACGGCATGAGCGGCAACCGCATGGCGGGGCACGCGCTGATTGAAGGCAAGCGGCGTGATGCCAAATATGTCGTGGTGACGATGTGCGTCGGCGGCGGCATGGGGGCCGCCGGGCTGTTCGAGATCGCTTAAGGCTTACTCCACCACGTTCTCGATCGAGCCGATCGGCTTGATGGTCACTTTTACCACGTCACCTTTTTGGAGGAAAATCGGCGGCTCATAGCCGATGCCGACCCCGACCGGTGTGCCCGTGGCGATGATGTCGCCGGGGAGTAGGGTGATCACCTCGGAAATGCATTCAATCAGGGTTGGAATATCGAAGATAAGTTCCGAGACCTTGGCGTCCTGACGGCTCTCGCCGTTGACGTGGGTGGTGAGGTGGAATTCTTCCACCGGGCCGGCTTCATCAGCAGTCAAGATCACCGGGCCCATCGGGCAGAAACTATCGATACTTTTGCCGATGACCCATTGTTTGTGCTGATGCTGCAACGTCCGGGCAGTCACGTCGTTGCAGACGGTGTAGCCGTAGACATGTTTGAACGCGTCGGCCTTTGAGATGCCGCGTCCGCCCAGACCGATGATCACCGCGAGTTCACCCTCATAATCCACGGTCTTGGAGGGGTCGAGATAACCGAGGATCGGATCCGTGGGGCCGGTGACGCTGGTCGTGGCTTTGGTGAAGATAATCGGAAATTCAGGGACCGCGGTCGCGCCTGACGTGGCATCGAAGCCGCTATCATGAAATTCCTGGGCATGCTCGAAATAATTCCGGCCAACCGCCATGACGTCGCGCCGGGGCACGGGTATTGGTGCTTGGAAAGTTACGGATGAGGCGTCGACGAGCGCATCCCCACCGGCGCTGTCGACGGCGGAACGGAGCCGAGTGAGGCCGGCGTCTCCAAGCTCGATCAGTTCGGTCATGGACCCCGGTAAATCCGGCGCGGCGACCGAAAGAAGAACAAGTTTCTGAGTGTCCGCGTTGAGGACAGCGAGTTGGGGCGTGTCATTATGAAGAACGGTCGCTAGGCGCATATCGAAACGGTTCCAGTATTGTTGTCGAGTTGACGCAAAGATGAAGATATATGGCGGTCTGTCAAACGGCGATAAACCGGGGTTTGCCC
>JAQCKY010000298.1 GCA_027592155.1 Pseudomonadota bacterium | reverse complement strand
GGCATCGACGTTCTTGTTGAACTGGATGTTGATATTCTTGACCAACGCTTGCCCGTCGGGCTGGAGCGGGGTGAATTCCTTATCCATCACACCGACCGCCGCAACCAGTTGCTCGACGACAAGGGTGCTGCGGGCGAGGGGAGTACCCTGGGGCATCAGCAATCGCGCTTCGACGACGTTGCCCTCGATGTCAGGAAAGGCACGGAACTTGAGATTTCCGCCCGCAATCATGGAGATCGATGCCAGGAAAACGGCAAGCGCCAGCCCGACGGTAAAATAGCGCCATCGCAACGCCCAATCGATCAAACCAGCGAGCACGACATCCCGGACCCAAGAGACACCGCGGTCGATCTGGCGGCGCAGCCAAGGCTCTGTTGTCCGGTCATCCTTGCTGAGTGCCTTGTACATGTGATGGGGCAGGATGATGAAGGCCTCGACCAGGCTGACGGTCAGGGTGACGATTAAAATGATCGGCATCCATTTGAGGATGGCGCCGATATCGCCTTTGAGGAAGGCGAGGGAGCCGAAGACACAGATTGTTGTCAGATAGGAGGCGAGTACGCCGGGGGCGACCTGTTTTGTGCCGTCGATGGCCGCTTTCAGGGGTGGGCTGCCGCGCATGTGATGGGCGGCGATGTTCTCGGCGATGACGATTGCGTCGTCGACCAGCAAACCGATGCCTATTAACAAACCGACGAGTGTAATGAGGTCAAACGACATCCCGAATAGGGACATGACGAAGATGGTTGCGGCGAAAGAGACCGGGAATCCCATCGCCACCCAGAAGGAAAAGCGCAAGGAGAAGAATGCCCAGAGTGTCAGAAAGACGAGGATCAAGCCTTGCCCGCCGTTCTTGACGATCATACTCAAGCGGTCCTCCACCACCGAGGATAGATCCCGAGTGATCTTGAATTGCATGGCCGCCGGCATGCGTTGGCGTTCTCCGTCGAGGAAGGTCTTAACCGCGGCCACCACATTGAGAGCGTCTTGGCTTTTGGTTTTGGTGATTTCCAGCACCGCGGCGCGCTGACCGTTGAAGATGACCTTGTCCTCGGCAAGTTCAAACCGGTCAGTGATTTTGGCGATATCGCCAAGCCTGATTTCAGCACCGCTGGCCGCGCCCACCACGATAAGGTTCTGAAATTCTAAGGGGCTGCGGCGCTTGTCATTAAAGCGGATCAGGACGTCCGAGGCGCGGGTCTCTATGGTACCGGCCGGCAGGTCCAGGCTTTGGCTGGCAATGGTGTCGGCGATGTTGTTGATACTCAGGCCATACTGGCGGAGGGTCGATGATGGGATTTCGATGCGGATTTGCCGGTCCGAGAATCCGGTGATGGTCACCTGAGAAATCTCCGGCACGATCAGCATGCGCTCTTTGAGGTCCTCGGCATAACTTTTGAGGTCGGTCGGCGCCATCGGTCCGGCGACGGCTACGGCGGCGACGAAGTCGGTCAGACCAAGCTGGCGGATAATTGGGGATTCGGTATCTTCGGGGAAGTTATCGATGGCCTCGACTTCGGTGCGGATTTCCGTAAAGAACCGTTCGAAGTTTTTACCTTGCTGCATTTTGACGACAGCGGTGCCCTGGTTTTCGCGCGCCTCGCATCGGATTTCATCGACGTCGTTTACCTTTTCGACGGCGTCCTCGATACGCCGGCAAACCGCTTCCTCGACTTCCTCGGCGGTGGCGGCGGGATAGATAAACCGTATCTGAACCTCGTCGGGCGGCACGTCGGGGAACGTTTCCCGCTTTACGGTTGGGATCGACACGATGCCGATAAAGAGGACGGCGATCATAATCAGATTCGCGGCGGTCGGATGTCCGGTGAAGAAACGGATCATCGGATTGCCCCGTCACCGTTGGCTTCGGCAATTAAAGCCGCGGCGGCATCGGCGTCGACAACGGGATCCAACAGCATGCCGTCGATTGCCGGGATGAGGTCGGAGATGACGATACGCTCCCCTGCCTTTAGGCCGGATTTGACGATCATCAGACGGCCTTGGCGAAAGAGGGGGGTGACGGCGCGGCGTTCCAGCCGGTTATCCTGACCGACGACAAAAATTTTGTCCTCATGCAATGCGGCGCGGGGGACGATAACCTCCTGCGGCCGGGGGCGGCCTCGCAGTTCGACCTCGACATACATGTTCTTGCTCAGGGGCAGTCGCGCGCTGCCGGACGTGAGTTGGTAGGGGTTCTTGACGGCAATAATCACGCCGACGGTCCGGGTTTGCGGGTCGATTGAGTCGCTTACTCGGACCACTTCGCCTTGCCACTCGGTGGCGAAATCACCGGTGCGGAGCCGAACAATCGGTGTCAGACCCAGGACCTCACGCAGGTTCTCGGTCACGGTATTGATGTTGACGGTGCTGAGATCACGCCCGGCAATCAGGTGGATCATTTTATCGATTGCTACTTGGGCGGTGACTTCCGCCACGGCAATGCTGTCGGCGCTCGCCATGACCTGTCCCTTGCTGACGAACTGCGTGAGTTCGACGCCAACGGATGCGATGCGCGAGTTAAATGGGTTAGTGACCACGGTGCGCGCAAGGTCGAGCTCAGCATTGGCCAGTTGTGTGCTGAGCGCCGCGATCTCCGCGGTCAGGCGGCGGACTTCCGTGGGAATGAGATTAAGGCTGTTTTGCATGCCCTGCACGCTTTGGCGCATGGCCAAAAGGCTGCGTTCTTCCTGGTCGGCGGCTGCCTGCGAGCCGACGCCCCGTTTGGCAAGATCGCGTTTCCGGGCCAGTTCCCGTTCGGAGATTGTGAGACTCTGGTTTTCAATCGACATGGACGCCCGTGAATTCTTCTCCCGTGCCCGCGCCTCGGCGATACGCGCCTCGGCGGCTCGGATGTCGGCCTTGATGCGTTCGATCGTGAGCTCGTAGTCGGTCGGATCGATTTTCAGCAACACGGCGTCAGCGGGCAGGAGCGCCCCTTTTTTCAGTTGAGGGTGAATTTCAATGATCTTTCCGGCAACTTGAGCGACCGCTTCCCAGACCTTGTCGGGCTGGACGGTCCCAAAACCCAGCGCACGGGGGACGAGGGCGACTGACGGCACTTCGATGACACGGACCTTGCTGGCGACTTCGGCGAGAGGCTTTTTCACCGGGGCCTCGCGGCCCTGTATGGCGAAAACCATCGCGGCGATGCCGAGAAGGACCGGCGGGATGATGAGAACGCGTTTCCACCATTTCTTACCGCTGTTTGTCTTATCGCTGGTCATGGGAGTTCTCCTCTCGCTGGTCGACATCCGGGTCGGGTAGGCCGAGTGAATTAGTAATGGAACGGGCAACGATCCCGGCGACTTGCGCGGACCGTTCATCGTTGTAACCGTCCCAGTCGAGGCGTCTGAACAGGACAACACGTGCCATTTCGAAGACCACGGCTTGCCCCATGATCGTGTGGGCCCGGATGATGCATTCAGGATCGTCTGGTGTTTTGTTGAGGACAGCGGCAACGAGGCCGCTCAAGGCTTGGTGGACAGGCCTGAGCCGGCCTTCGAATAAGATGTCAAAGTCTTCGGAGGGCAGGGTGAATTCGCGCATCAGCAAGGGGGCCCGATCGCACAAAAACTCCTCGTTCAACATGATCCTGACGAGGTTCGTCGCGAAGCCTTTGACGACCTTTGCCAGGAGAATTGGATCGCCGTTGGCCGCTCGGGTGCCGCGATTAATTGCGTTGATCGCCGGGCCAAAGACCGGCTCGGTATCCTCTACGATCTGGTGCAAAACAGCACGATAGAGCTCCCGCTTGCCACCAAAATGATAGGCAATCGCCGCGATATTCGCGCCCGATTCCTTGGCTAATTGACGCGTCGACACACTGTCATAACCAAACTTGGAAAATAGCCGAAAACCCGCATCCAATAAGAGGTTGCGAGTTTCGTCACCGCGGGTTGAGGGCGTCGACTGAGGCAATCCTTGCTCCTTCGTTGGGGCAAGAATAACCAAAGATCGAATTTAAGTCAATCGTTTGATTGAATCATTCGAATGAACTACAGGTTGCCGGTTATGAGACTGAATTTTTCCGGCTTGGAGGGCCGAGAAAAGAGCGTGGATTACTGCGCGCCGTGGCAATGTTTGTATTTTTTGCCTGAACCGCAAGGGCAAGAGGCGTTGCGGCCGACCTTGCCCCAGGTTGCCGGATCATCCGGGTTGATCTCGACGGCGCCCTGGCGGGATATCATCGGCTGCGGCTCGCCCAAATTCTCGAAACCGCTTTCATATTGCGCCGTATCGCCATCGAAGGCGCCGGCGGAAGCGGGGTCTTGATAGATTTCCACGGTATCGGGTTGGTCGCGGTCGAACAACGCGGCCTCATCGTATGTGGAGAGCTCTAACTGCATATGACTTAAAACAAGGGTCACTCGCTCATCCAGTTCGTTGAGCATGCCGTTGAACATCTCAAACGCTTCGGATTTGTATTCGTTCAGGGGATCCTTTTGGGCGTAGGCGCGAAGCC
>JAQCKY010000297.1 GCA_027592155.1 Pseudomonadota bacterium | reverse complement strand
TTTCTACGGGGCCGAAGCGCGCCGAGGATGTCGATGGGCCCGAGGCCTATCACGTTATCTTGCTGGATAACGGCCGGAGCAAAATGTTGGGCAACGAGTTTAGGGAAATGCTGCGTTGCATCCGTTGCGGCGCTTGTCTCAATCATTGCCCGGTTTATGGCTCGATTGGCGGACACGCTTACGGTTCGGTCTATCCCGGCCCGATGGGTTCGGTTCTGACGCCGGGGCTCACCAGTATCGAGGAATCGGTTCATCTGCCTCAAGCCTCGACACTCTGCGGTAAATGCGAAGAAGTTTGTCTGGTCCGCATCCCGTTGCCGAAACTGCTGCGAAACTGGCGGTTCCTCGCCCATGATGCAGGTGTCACCAGCGCTGTGGCGCGCACTGGCATCAGTTTCTGGGCGTTCTTCGCCAAGCGGCCCAGCCTTTACCATTTTTTGGGTGGGATAGAGCTTCGCCTGCTGGCTTGGCTGGGGCGTCGTGACGGACGGTTGCGGCGATTTCCGGGGCTCGGCGCTTGGACCAAAACCCGTGATTTTCCGGCCCCCGAAGGTGCGACATTCATTTCCCAATGGCAGAAAGGCCGTAGATCGTGAGCGGGCGTGACACCATTCTTGCCGCTATTCGAAATGCCTCTGACGGCGCCGGGACCAATCGGGTGGCCCGAGAGGCTGTCGTCAAAGACCGCCTCGGCAATCCGCCGGAAAACCTGATCCCCGCCCGTGGGCAGCTTCCCAAAGATCAGCGAGTCGCTCTGTTCCGCCAAATGGCCGAGCAGGCGGACGCGACCACGGCGCGGATCGATGATTGGTCCGATGTGCCGACAGCCGTCTGCCGATATCTTGCCGATCACAATCTGCCGAGCGTAGTGAAGGCATCGCCTGATCAACGATTGAAAGATATTCCCTGGTCGGCCCAGCCGGCTTTAGAAGTTGGGTTTGGCCGGGCTGAAGCCTCGGATGCTGT
The DNA here is from genome assembly GCA_027592155.1 of Pseudomonadota bacterium. Lineage (GTDB taxonomy): Bacteria > Pseudomonadota > Alphaproteobacteria > Rhodospirillales > UBA2165 > JAQCKY01. The sequence continues at coordinate 3,497 of JAQCKY010000297.1, read as the reverse complement.
CGGGGTCGCGGTTGCCCATGCCGGGGTGGCCGAGACCGGCACAGTGATGATTACCTCGGGTACGGAGGGGTCGACGACGGTTAACTTTCTGCCGGAAACCCATATCGTTCTTTTGTCCGTTGACGATATGACCGGAGATTACGAAGAGGTTTGGCGCGGGATCAGGGATGAGGGTGGTCCGGAAGCAGACGGGCGGTTCATGCCCCGGACCGTAAACTGGATAACCGGCCCTTCCCGCAGTGGCGATATCGAACAAAAACTTCAACTCGGTGTGCACGGCCCCCGGCGTCTGCATATCATGATTGTCGGCGGTGCGGTCGGCGAAGCTGATGGCGAAAAAATCTAAACCCAAAGCCACACAAAAAACTGGCACCGCTTCGGATGATGCGGCGCTGTTTGAGCAGGCGCTCGGAGACACAAAACGCTTGGAGCGCCGTCACGCCACACCGGAAGATCTCGGAATCATAAAAGACCCGCCGGTTGTCTTGGAGCCGGAAGGAAAAGCGCCGCGGCGCAAATCAACGGCGCCATCCGGACCCACCCGCAAAACTGAGTTACCGGCGCTTGAGACCGGGGCAACACCCGGTATCGATAAACGCACCGCCCAAAGGCTGAAGCGCGGTAAAATGGCGATCGACGGCCGCCTCGATTTACACGGCATGACCCAAGATCAGGCCCATGGCGCGCTGGAACGGTTTCTCAGTGCCTCGCAGTTGAGGGGGCGGCGATGCGTCATCGTCATTACCGGCAAGGGCTACAAAGCGCGTGATGAGGGCCGCCCATTTGAGGAGCCGACGGGTGTGCTCAAACAAGCCGTGCCGCGCTGGCTCAACGAACAGCCCAATCGATCCCGTGTCTTAAGCTTTACCCAGGCCCTGCAACAGGACGGCGGCAGCGGCGCGCTCTATGTTTATATCAAGAGGTTGAAATGACACCTTTTGGCGCAAAGATCCGCAAGCTCCGAGAGGCTCGCGGTTTGCAGCTCCAGGATATGGCCCGCGACCTGCAAATCTCATCGCCTTACCTGTCGGCTCTCGAGCATGGACATCGGGGCCGCCCGCAGCCGGGGCTGGTGATGCAGATCGCCAATTATTTCGAGCTGATCTGGGATGACGTCGAAGACCTCAAACGATTGGCGAGCCTGTCCCATCCCCGCGTCGTCGTCGACACCGGCGGCATGACACCCAAGGCAACACTGCTCGCCAATTTGCTCGCTGAACATATCGGCGATCTATCGGACGATGCTATCGACGCCTTGTTGGCGGAAATGGGGTTCGATGAAGAACTGATCGACGGTGCGGAGTAGTCGAAGAAATCTATAGAATGAACTTAGATAGATCCGCGTCTTTGGCGAGGTCGCCGACGGTACTGCGGACCATCTCGGCATCAACCACATAAGTTTCGCCGGCGCGGTCGGTGGCGTTGAAGCTGATTTCTTCGAGCAACTTTTCCATGACCGTATGAAGCCGCCGCGCACCGATGTTCTCGACGCCGGAATTGATCTCGGCGGCAAGGGTGGCGATTTCTTGAACGCCGTCCTCGGTGATTTCGAGGGTGACGCCTTCGGTTGCCATCAAGGCGGTATATTGCTTGATCAGGCTGGCTTCCGGCTCGGTCAGGATGCGGACGAAATCTTCCGCCAGTAACGCACGAAGCTCGACCCGGATCGGCAAGCGGCCTTGCAGCTCGGGCAGCATGTCCGAAGGCTTGGAAAGGTGAAACGCACCGGAGGCGATAAACAGGATGTGGTCGGTTTGAACCGGGCCGTATTTCGTTGCGACGGTCGTGCCTTCAATCAGCGGCAGGAGGTCGCGCTGCACACCTTCGCGGCTGACGTCGCCGCCCTGGCGTTCGGAGCGGATGGTGATCTTATCGATTTCATCGAGGAAGACGATGCCGTCGTTTTCGACCGACGACAGCGCCTCTTTAATGACGGCGTCTTCATCCAACAGCTTGTCGCTCTCCTCCGCCATCAGGGCTTCGTAGGAATCGACAACCTTCATGCGCTTGGTCGTGGTGCGTGGGCCGAAGGCTTTGCCCATCATATCGTTGAGATTGATCATGCCCATTTGCGAGCCGGGCATACCCGGAATGTCGAAGGTCGGCATGCCGGCGGTGCCGGTGTCGGCGACCTCGAGTTCGATTTCCTTGTCGTCCAACTCTCCTTCGCGCAGCATCTTGCGGAACTTCTGGCGGGTGTCCTGGCTGGAATTCTCACCGACCAGGGCGTTCAGCACACGTTCCTCGGCCAGTAGTTCGGCCCTGGCGGTGACCGATTTGCGGCCCCTTTCTCGGGTGGTATGAATGGCGTTTTCGACCAGATCGCGGACAATGGATTCGACGTCCCGGCCGACATAGCCGACCTCGGTGAATTTGGTGGCTTCGATTTTGATGAAGGGCGCTTGGGCCAGTTTGGCGAGGCGGCGGGCGATTTCGGTTTTGCCGACGCCGGTCGGGCCGATCATCAGGATGTTTTTCGGCAACACTTCCTCGCGCAGATCTTCGGAGAGCTGCTGGCGCCGCCAACGATTGCGCAGCGCGATGGCGACGGCGCGCTTGGCGTCGTTCTGGCCGACGATGTAACGGTCAAGTTCGGAGACGATCTCGCGGGGGGAAAAGGTTGTCATTTGGATTCTAGCTTCTCAACGACGATGTTTCGGTTGGTGTAGACGCAAATGTCGGACGCGATCTCGACCGCGCGGCGCGCAATCGTTTCGGCATCCATGCCGTCTTGGTCGATCAGGGCGCGGGCCGCTGCGAGTGCGTAGTTACCGCCGGAGCCAATACCAATGAGTCCGTCCGAGGGCTCCAGGACGTCGCCGGTGCCGGAAACCATCAAGGATACATTTTCATCGGCGACCGCCATCAGAGCTTCGAGGCGGCGCAGGTAGCGGTCGGTTCGCCAGTCTTTGGCAAGCTCGACACAAGCGCGGGTGAGTTGCTTCGGGTATTGTTCGAGCTTGGCTTCGAGGCGCTCGAACAGGGTAAAGGCATCGGCGGTTGCGCCTGCAAATCCGGAGATGACGTCGCCGCTGCCAAGTCGGCGGACTTTGATCGCGTTCGCTTTGACCACCGTGTCACCCATGCTGACTTGACCGTCACCGGCGACGACGACCGACTTGCCCTTGCGGACGCAGACGATGGTGGTGGCGTGCCACAGCGAAGATTGTTGATCGGACATTGAGGTTTCGGGTGCTCCTGGTGATGAATTCTTTGCGATTGCCTTGTACACAGGTCTATTGCCGCAGGAGAGGATGTAGTTCCAGAACACCGTTGGGTCAATAGACTGGCGGTCGGCTCGCCTTCCTGTTACAAGGTCGCCGAAATCCGTGAGGAGGAAGATCATGCGCCAGGCCAGCGTCGAGCGCAAAACCAAGGAAACACAAATCAGCGTGTCCGTGAACCTGGACGGCACTGGTCAGTATGACGTATCGACCGGCATTGGGTTCCTCGATCACATGCTGGAGCAGCTTTCCCGCCACAGCCTGATGGACCTT
>JAQCKY010000296.1 GCA_027592155.1 Pseudomonadota bacterium | reverse complement strand
TACCATTCGATGTCCTTGGGATGGACGCCGAATTCATGTTGCAGGATGCCGCGGGACCATATGGCCGAGGTCTGCTGATATTCAGGAACGCCAACCTTTTTGCCTTTAAGATCGGCCGGTTTTTTGATCCCCGAATCCGCGCGCACTTGGATTCCGGTGTGGAAGAACATGCGCATCGTATAGATCGGCAGTGCCATCCAATCGGTCTCTCCCCGCGAGACCGCGACAAAGAACGATGCCAACGACATCTCCGAGATATCGAAGTCACCATATTTTAATTGGCGCCAAAACATCTCCGAGGGATGAACGACGGTGGGGGTCAGGCGGATTCCTTGAGGCTGGACCCGGCCCTCAACAATGGGCCGGGTTCGAGCGTTATCGGAAAGCGCGATGCTGAGGTCGAGAGTTGTTCGACTCACCACTTTGCCACCAATTCTTCGAGCATATGCTCCTCCCATTTGGCGCCCTTCGGCACAATCGTGTCATGGGGCCGAACCTTGCCATGGGAGTCGGGATCGAGTCCCGGCAGCGCGCCGCCATTTTCTGCCGTCTTGATCGCCTCGAGCATCAATTTGCGCATGGTGATGATGGCCCGGTCGGACGTGCCGAGATATTCCTCTGACCGGTCGCAAATCGCGCCGCCCATTTCCGGCCGGTACCCCATGCCCTCTTGCAGGGCGAAATCTTGGGTATTGACCCCTGTGATACCTGTAAAGGTCTGATCCTTTTGGACCTCCCGGTCGATCAGGTAATCGTTAGACGGATTGCGTTTCAGCTGGAAAGTGCCCGGGATCAGTTCGTCTACGCCACGACCCGCCCCTTTCTCTGCCGCTGCGATGAATTCCTCGGTCAAAACCGCTGATTCGTCATAGCCGCACATCCAGTTATAGACGTTGGTTTGATAATCATCGATGGGCACCCAGAGATGACCGTCCATCTTGGGAACGTTCGCCCGTCCGCCCGATCCGCGCGTGGTATTCGCCCGCATCTGCTGGAACGGCATGATGTAGTGATAAACACGAACATAATGGCCATCGTCGCCGAGATTACGGTCGGACACATAGTTATAGCCGTAGTCGGTCTCATTCACGGTAATTTTCGGAGCGCCATCGCGGGTCCGCAGCATCGTCGGATCCTGCATCTGATTGCGATGCAGATAAGACGAGTGAGACGTATCGAGGCCGCCTTCCAAACCCTGCAGGTAGTTACAGGCTTCGTAGGTTTTCGAGACGTGACGATGGGTTTGTGGTGCGCGGGTCCATTCGTAGTCGGGAACCGGCGGCTTCTGTTCCGCCGGGCCGAGATAGGCCCAAATCACCCCGCCCTTTTCGAACGTCGGATATGATTTGATGGACGCCTTGGCTTTCATCGGGCTATCGGCGGGCTCCGAGGGCAGATCGGTACAATTGCCGTCGACATCGAATTTCCAGCCATGATAGACGCAGCGCAGTCCGCATTCCTCATTGCGGCCGTAAAACATCGGCGCGCGGCGATGGGGGCAATAGGCGTCAACGAGGCCGACCCGTCCTTCGCTGTCGCGAAAGGCGATCAGGTCTTCGCTGAGCAGGCGGACGCGCACCGGCGCGCCGTCCGTTTCCGCGACTTCCGAGGCCAGCAGCGCCGGTTGCCAGTAGCGGCGGAATAATTCTCCGGCCGGGGTTCCGGGGCCGACCCGGACAAGGCGTTCATTATCGTCGTGTCGCAGCATGGCAATCCTTTACCGATTTTCGCCAGCGTATCAGGATTTTGCGAAATCGTCTTTCATATTGCTTGTTTGCTTGATGTGTAAAGTATCTAATATTTCCAACAACGAAATAACGCCCCAATGAGCAAGCCAGTCTGTTGGGGCGCGTATCGGCGCTAAATTTTGGAACGCGTAATTATCATCAACAGAGGAGGAGTAGATCAATGTATAACGGCACGAAAGTTCTAGATATCCACGCCCACGTTTCGGCGCCGGGCGGTAACGGCATGCAGGCGTTAGCCCTGATGCTGGCGGCTAACACGCCCAACAAGGGCGATCCGCGCGGCCCCGGCCTCGAACGGTTCGGCTTTACCGACGATAACTGGAAAGCGCGGGTGAAAACCCATACCGATCTGCTCGACGATCACAACATCGATGCGCAGCTGGTCGGCCCTCGTCCCTTTACCATGTTGGGTTGGATGCAGCCCCACTTGATGGATGCTTGGGCACGCTTCACCAATCACATGATTGCCAAACAATGTGAGATGGAGCCGACTCGCTTCGCCGGGGCCGCCATGTTGCCGCAGCAGCCAAAGGCGGATGACCTCGGTCACTGCCTTGCCGAGCTCGAATACTGCGTCGAAGAGCTCGGCTTCAAGGGCGTCTATTTGAGCCCCGACCCCGCCGGCGACCGGGGATCGCCCGGTATGGATCAGCATTATTGGGACCCCATCTATGAAGAATGCCAGAAACGGGATCTAGTCGTCATCGTTCACGGCACCAACTGCATGGATCCTCGTCTCAAAACGATCCCGCATAACTACCAAATTGGGTTTGTCTGGGAACAGTATCTGGCGACTCAGCTGCTGTCCCATGGTGACGTGTTTGATCGGTTCCCGGAATTGAAAGTGGTTGTCTGTCATTGCGGCGGTGCTCTCGACCGGTTTATCAAAACCGATCACCATCTCGGCCAGAGAGATTTGAGCAAGAACCTGTTTTTCGATACCTGTGCGCTGGATCTCGACTATCTGGAAGCGGCGATCAAGCAAAGGGGACCGAAGCAAACTCTGTTCGGTACGGAGACACCGGGTTCCGGTGCGGCCGTCCGTCCGGAGACCGGCAAAATGGGAGACGATTTGGTGCCCGTCATCGGTGCCTTCGACTTCATTAGCGAAGACGATAAAATGGATATCTTCCACAATAACTGTGCACATGTCTGCCCAAGTTTGGCGGAGATCTCCGCTTAAACCGACGCGACGAATAGGATTGGAGAGGGCGGGTTTAAAACCTGCCCTTTTTCCGTCTAGACCGGAAAATAGACGTCGAGCCAGTCCTTCACCAGATTGGTCACGCGAGGACTGCCTTCGCCGAACATGAAATGGTCGACGCCGGTGAGCAGGTGCAGTTCGGTCGGATTCCCGGCATTTCCATAGAGTTCGAGCGAGCCGTTGGCGGGTGTCACGCCATCCCCCGCCGCGTGCAGTAGCAGGATCGGCCGGGGCGCGATATCGGCGATGACGTCCTTGGGGCGAAACTCCATGGTGGCCAAGGGGGTATCGACGGGGAATTCCATGATCGAGGGGCCGTCGATATTATGGCGCAGATGCTCTGGGATCGGCACGATGTCATAGCGGTGCATCATCAAGGTCTCACCGGTATCGGCCTTGAGTTTGCGGCCGCGTTCCAGGGTATCGGTGAAGGTCTGCCAATCGGCGTCTGTCGGGTGCTGGGTGCGGGAACGGTTGGCGCCGTCGCCCCAACCGCCTTGGGAAATCACCGCGGCAACGCGCTTATCGATACCCGCGGTATAAACCGAGACCGCACCGCCATAGCTTGATCCAATCAGGGCGATACGGTCGGGGGCGACGTCATCGCGGGATGCCATATAGGAAATGGCATTTTGGGCGTCTTCGACCTGTTCCAAAGGTAAGACCCATCCTCGAAGGCCTTCGCTATCGCCGCATCCGCGAAAATCCAGGCGCAAGGTGACATACCCCCAGGCCGAGAATTGCTCGGCGGCCCAGATCTGCGATTTACCGCCCCGGTAGCCGCCGAAACCATGGAGATAGATGAAGGCGGGGCGTTTCTCGCCGGCACTAAGCCCCTCCGGTGTATGGACGGTCCCCGCGAGCTGCAGCCCCGCCGAGGTAATTTTCACTTCTTCGATCATGGGGAGACTTCTGGGTGGACGGGAAAGAACCGGTCGAGCCAATCTTTCACGAGATTTATTACGCGCGGATTGTCTTCACCGAACATAAAATGATCGGCGTCGGTCATGATATAAAGCTCCGCCCCCTCGCCGGAGTTCTCGAAAAGATCAACCGAGCCTGAGGCCGGCACAACACCGTCATGGGCGGCGTGGATCAGCATCAGCGGGCGGGGCGCGACTTGGCCGACGTAATCTTCGGGATTGAAGGCATAGGTCGCGACGGCGGTATCAACCTGAAAATCGAACGCGGACGGTCCGGCGATATTGGCGCGGAGGTGCTCCGGGATCGGCACGATATCGAACCGGTGCACCATCTCGGGGCTGCTGCTGCCGAGATTGTCGCGCCCCCGTTTCAACATCGCCTGGAATTTATCCCACGCGGCACCGGGGGGATGGAGAAATCGAAACCATTTTGCGCTGTTACCCCAGCCACCTTGGGCGATGACGGCGGAAATACGATCATCGGCGGCGGCGGCGCAGATCGCTGTGACCGCGCCATAGCTGGTGCCGGAAAAGGCAATCCGGGAAGTGTCGACCTCGTCCCGGCTGGTGACGTAATCGATGGCGGCCCGAG
>JAQCKY010000295.1 GCA_027592155.1 Pseudomonadota bacterium | reverse complement strand
GAAACCCGCGAAGAACTGCTCTACGACAAGGATAAGCTTCTCGAAAACGGCGACCGGTGGGAAACCGAATTGGCGGCGCGGCTTCATGCCGACGCGCCGTACCGGTAGGCCGGGCATGTGGGCCGGAAACGCGGGAATGAGGGACCGACAATAACATGATCTTACAAGCGATTGCCTTTTGGGTGTTTGCCTCGATTACCGTTGCCGCCGCGGTGATGGTGATTTCGGCAAAGAACCCCGTGCACTCGGTCCTGTTCCTGATCCTGGCGTTTTTTAATGCTGCCGGGCTGTTCGTGCTGTTGGGTGCCGAGTTCCTGGCGATGATCCTGATCGTTGTCTATGTCGGCGCCGTCGCGGTTCTTTTTCTCTTCGTCGTGATGATGCTGGACATTAATTTCGCGGAACTCCGGCAGGGCTTCCTGCAATATCTGCCGATCGGCCTGCTGGTTGGTTTGGTGTTGCTGGTGGAACTTGCCGTCGTTGTCGGCGGTTGGGTGATATCGACCGATGCAACGGCGCGGGCCACGGCGAAAATGCCGGCCGTCGATCAGGTTCCGAATACCGATGCGCTGGGGCAGCTGATCTTCACCCATTACCTCTATTTGTTCCAAGGGGCCGGGTTGGTTCTGCTGGTCGCGATGATCGGCGCCATCGTGCTGACCCATCGTTCCCGTCCCGGCGTTCGTAAGCAGAATATTTCCGATCAACTCGCGCGGGATCCGAAGGAAACAATCGAGATCCGCAAGGTCCAGTCGGGGAGCGGTATCTGATGCTTGAAATCGGCCTCTCCCATTACCTGACGCTGGCGGCGATTTTGTTCACGCTGGGCGTGTTTGGAATATTTCTGAACCGGAAGAATGTGATCATTATCCTGATGTCGATCGAACTCATTCTGCTCGCGGTGAATATCAATATGGTGGCGTTTTCATCCCATCTGGGTGATCTCGTCGGACAGGTTTTCGCCATGTTTATCCTGACCGTCGCGGCCGCCGAAGCCGCGATCGGGCTCGCCATTCTCGTTATTTACTTCCGAAATCGCGGCAGCATCGCGGTGGAAGATATCCACCAGATGAAGGGTTAGCCGACAGATGTATTTTGCTGCCGTATTCCTGCCCCTGCTGGGCGCCGCAATCGCCGGGACACTGACGTTCTTCAGAACCAAAGATCACGAACGCCAGAAAAAGATCGACCGGGCGGCCTATTTGGTTACCTGCGGTGCGATGTTGCTCGCGGCTGTCGCTGCGGGGTTCGCGTTTTTTGCGATCGTCGTCAACGATGTCACCGATCCGGTTGAGATTTTTACCTGGATCGATTCCGGCACGTTGGAACTCTCTTGGGAACTCCGTGCCGATACGCTTAGTGCCGTTATGGTCTTCATGGTCACCGTGGTTTCGTCGATGATCCATGTCTATTCCATCGGCTATATGTCTCACGATTCATCGGTTCCCCGGTTCTTCACCTATCTCAGCCTGTTCTCCTATTTCATGCTGATGCTGGTGACGTCGAACAATCTGGTCCAGATGTTCTTCGGGTGGGAAGGCGTCGGCGTGATGTCCTACCTGTTGATCGGGTTCTGGTTTGATCGCCCGTCGGCAAATGCGGCAGCGATCAAGGCCTTTGTCGTCAACCGGGTCGGCGATTTCGGCTTCGCGCTGGGTATCTTTGCGACATTCATGCTGTTCGACACCATCAATTTCGACACGATCTTTGGGCTCGCCGCGGAAAAAGCCGATGCGCGGTTCGATGTGTTCAGCGGCAATTTCCACGCGATGACGGTGATCTGTCTTCTGCTGTTCGTCGGCGCGATGGGTAAGTCGGCGCAAATTGGGCTCCATACCTGGCTGCCCGACGCCATGGAAGGCCCGACACCGGTCTCGGCATTGATCCATGCCGCAACGATGGTCACGGCAGGCGTCTTCATGGTCGCAAGATTGTCTCCGCTGTTTGAATATTCCGACGTCGCGCTCGCCGTGGTCACCATCGTCGGCGGTACGACGGCGATCTTCGCGGCGACCATCGGCTGTGTGCAAAATGACATCAAACGGGTCATCGCCTATTCGACCTGCAGTCAGCTCGGCTATATGTTTTTCGCGCTTGGCGTCTCGGCTTATTCAGCGGGCATCTTCCATCTCGTCACGCACGCGTTCTTTAAAGCGCTGCTGTTCCTGGGCGCGGGGTCGGTGATTCACGCGATGTCCGACGAGCAGGATATGCGGCGGATGGGCGGTCTCTATAAACTGATCCCGGTCACCTATGGCATGATGTGGATCGGCAGTCTGGCCTTGATCGGAATTTGGCCGTTCTCCGGATTCTGGTCCAAGGATATCGTACTGGAGGCGGCATTCGGCGCCCACACAGGATTCGGCAATTACGCTTTCTGGCTCGGCATAACCGCAGCCTTCCTCACGGCCTTCTATTCCGTACGCCTCATCATGATGACCTTCCATGGCACGCCCAGGGCAGACGAAGTGGTGATGGCTCATGTCCATGAATCGCCGAAGGTGATGTTGATCCCGCTGCTGGTTCTGGCGCTGGGGGCGATATTCCTGGGGTGGCTGAGTTTCGAGTACTTCGTCGGCCATAACACCGTCGAATTCTGGGGCAATGCGATCTTCGTTCTGGATAGCCATAAGGCACTGGAAAATGCGCATCACGTGCCGATTTGGGTGAAATATCTGCCCCTCGTAATCGGCATCGCCGGTATGTCCACCGGCTTTGTTCTTTATAAGCTGGCACCGGGCATTCCGGGCGCTTTGGCCAACCAATTCAAGGGCGTTCATGCCTTCCTAATGAACAAATGGTACTTCGATGAGCTTTACGACAAGGTCTTCGTGAAACCCTCGTTCGTTTTGGGGCGTGGCCTCTGGAAAAGCGGTGACGGGGCCATCATCGATGGCGTCGGGCCGGACGGCGTTGCTGCCGCCACACAGAATATTGCCCGCCGTATCTCAGGCCTGCAGAGCGGTTATCTCTATCATTATGCATTTGCCATGTTACTGGGGGTTGTTGCCCTGTTGACCTGGTATCTGTTTGCACGGAGTTAGCCGATGGCGTCCTTTCCTTGGCTCTCCATCATAACCTTTGCTCCGCTCGTCGGTGTTGTCTTTATCATGCTGATCCGCGGCGATGAGGAAATCGTCGCTCAGAATGCCAAAGGTGTTGCCCTTTTTGTTTCGCTGGGCACCTTCTTAGTTTCGCTCGGCATTTGGATTAATTTCGATAACTCGGCACAAGGCTTCCAGTTCGAAGAGAAAGTCGTCTGGATGCCGGCGTTTGAGATTGCCTACCATCTCGGTGTTGACGGCATTTCGATGTTCTTCATCTTGCTGTCGACGCTGCTTACGGTCATCTGTGTTCTGGCGAGTTGGGAATCGATCAAAGACCGCGTGCGCGAATATATGATCGCCTTCCTGCTTTTGGAAACCATGATGAACGGGATGTTCGCATCCCTCGATCTGGTGATGTTCTACATCTTCTTCGAGGCTGTCTTGATACCGTTGTTCCTCATCATCGGTGTCTGGGGCGGTCCGCGAAGGACTTACGCTTCCTATAAGATGTTCCTCTATACGCTGCTGGGTTCCGTGCTCATGCTCATTGCGATTTTGGCAATGCTCGCAGAAGCCGGAACGGCGGACATCCCGACATTGATGAAACATGATTTCCCGGCCTCCATGCAGACCTGGCTCTGGTTGGCGTTCTTTGCGTCCTTTGCGGTCAAGATGCCGATGTGGCCGGTTCATACATGGTTGCCGGACGCGCACGTTGAAGCCCCGACGGCGGGCTCGGTTATTCTGGCGGGGGTCTTGTTGAAATTCGGCGGTTACGGATTTCTCCGCTTCTCCTTGCCGATGTTCCCGCTCGCCAGTGCCGATTTTGCACCGCTTATCTTCACGCTCAGTGTCATCGCGATTATCTACACATCGTTGGTGGCGCTTGCCCAAGAAGATATGAAAAAGCTTATCGCATATTCGTCGGTCGCGCATATGGGCTTCGTCACCATCGGGACGTTCACCGTGACGGTGCAGGGTATCGAGGGTGCGGTCATTCAAATGCTGAGCCACGGCATTGTTTCGGCGGCACTGTTTCTGGTCGTCGGTGTGGTCTATGACCGGATTCATTCGCGGGAAATTGCCGATTACGGAGGGCTCGTCCACCGAATGCCGTCTTACGCCTTCGTGTTTATGATCTTTATGCTCGCTTCGGTCGGATTGCCGGGCACCAGCGGATTTGTCGGTGAATTCCTGGTATTGCTCGGCGCATTCCAGGTCAGCAGTTGGCTTGCCGCCTTTGCCGCCACGGGGGTTATTCTGGGTGCCGCCTATATGTTGTATCTGTATCGGCGCGTCGTTTTCGGTCAACTGACCAAAGAAAACCTCAAGACGATCCTCGATCTCAAACCCCGCGAAGTGATCATCTTTGCGCCGCTTGTCGCGATCGTCATCTTCATGGGGATCTATCCAATACCCTT
>JAQCKY010000294.1 GCA_027592155.1 Pseudomonadota bacterium | reverse complement strand
CGGGCTTTACTGGATACGTCTGGCCGCCGCCCAGGGGCTCTCAGTGGCGCAAGTCATGCTCGGGAAACACTACGAAAAAGGGCTTGGGGTGGAGCCCGATCTCGAAAAGGCCGCCGGTCTCTACCGGTCGGCGGCGGATCAAAAGGATCCGATCGGCGCCTACCGGCTGGCGCTATTGTATTTCTCCGGGCGCGGCGTCGAAAAGAATTTCGAGACATCGGCGGCGCTGCTGCGGGCCGCCGCCGACCAGAAAATCCCCATCGCCACACATTATTACGCCGATATGTTATGGACCGGCCGGGGTGTCCCCCAGGACCGGAAAGCGGCCGTCACTTGGTATCTCAAGGCCTCCGAGCTGGGATGGCCTTTTGCGGCCCGGATGCTCGCCGGTATTTATTTTTCCGGAGAGTTGGTCGAGAAGGATTTGGAAGAGGCTTCCAAATGGCTCCATGTCGCGGTTGCGCTCTTGTTAAAATCGGACCCGGTCACGCAACGATTTGCCCGCGCCCTCGGCCCCCGCTTTACCCCTGCCGAGCGGGCCGCCGGGCAAACTAAGGCACGGGCGTTTCTGGAATCCCACAGAGAGGCTTTCAAGCGCGCCACCATTCTTCAGTGATGCCGTGAAACCGTTTTTCCAAGGTCCCCCATTGCTTTACGCTCGGCGGCGGATGTGACTAACCGCCGGAATCGCAGGACTCACAGAATCAAATGGGGCAAGAGATACTCAGTTCTCGGTTCGAGCCGAAAATGTTCGACCGTTTCAGCGCGCGGGTGCGGGGGGAGACCGATCTTTTATCCTCCCTCTGCGACACCCGGCAGGTCTCCGAAGACGGGTTCGTCATCGGCTTTGAAATCGAAGCCTGGCTTCTGGACCACGCTTATTTTCCGTCGCCGATCAATGAGCGGTTTCTCGAGACCCTGTCTCATCCGCTGGTCGTGCCGGAACTGTCCCGGTTCAATGTCGAGCTGAACAGCGATCCCCTGGCCCTCAGCGGCGATGTGCTGAGCCGGGCCATGACGGGGCTGTCGGATCTTTGGACCCACTGCAACGCGGTCGCCCATGGGCTCGATGCCAACATGGTGATGATCGGCACCCTGCCGATCATACGGGACGAGGACTTGACGCCCGGCAATATGTCGCCCCTTAAACGCTACGCGGCCTTGAACGCGGAGATCCTGCGCCACCGGGGCGGCAAGCCCCTTGTGATCGACATCAAGGGGGAGGACCATCTCCACACCGAGCATGAGGACGTGATGCTGGAGGCGGCGACCACGTCATTCCAGATCCACCTCAAGACACCGGCCCGGTTCGCCCACCGCTATTACAACGCGTCGATCATGGCCTCGGCGCCGCTCTTGGCGGCCTGCGTCAATGACCCGTTTCTGTTTTCCCGGTCCCTGTGGGAAGAAACGCGCATCCCGCTGTTCGAGCAATCGATCGCCCTGACCGATTACGACGGCGCCTCGGGCAGGGTCACCTTCGGCTCGGGTTATGCCCAATCGCAACTGTTGGAGGCTCTGGCGGAAAACATCGCCGCCTATCCCGTGCTCTTGCCGATTCTGTTCGATGGGCCGGCTGAGCGTTTCGACCATCTCCGTTTGCACAACGGCACCATCTGGCGCTGGAACCGTCCCCTGGTCGGGTTCGAGGCGGACGGCACGGCCCATTTTCGGATCGAGCACCGCACCATGCCGGCGGGGCCGACGATCATCGACATGGTCGCCAACGCCGCCTGCTATTTCGGCGTGGTCCATGACATGGTCGAGCGCGGTTTCGACGAGCGCGGCGGGTTGTCCTTCATCGACGCCGATGCGAATTTCTACAACGCCGCGCGACATGGCCTCGATGCCCGGCTGGTTTGGCCCGAAACGGATGGCGTGGCGGCTAGGGATTTGCTGCTCGACGAGATCATTCCGGCGGCGCATCGGGGCCTCACGGCCTTTGATATTAATAAGGACGACCGTGATCTTTATCTCGGCATCTTCGAAGCCCGGGTGCGCAGCGGCCAAACCGGCGCCGCGTGGCAACGAACGGAACTCGCGCGGCGGAACGGCGATTTCCATGACATGATGACCGCCTATTGCGAGGGGCAGCGAAGCGCCGTACCCGTCCATCAGTGGGGGCTTTGAGGCCGATGGATTTGGCCGTTATGGATGCCGTTCCCAAGGATTTCCTCGACGTGCCGGCGCAAGAACTGATCACGGTGCTGCCGTTGCCGACGCTGTTCGACCTGCCGGGCCGGGACCCGGCGCCGCTGTTCGTATCGGTCCTGCTGCACGGCAACGAGGATACCGGGCTCCTGGCCGCGCAGGAGGTGCTGCGGCGCTACCGAGACCGGGAGTTGCCGCGCCGGATGCTCTTGTTCGTCGGCAATGTGGCCGCCGCCGCCGCCGGGGTGCGTACGCTGGAGACGCAGCTCGATTATAACCGGGCCTGGCCGGGCACGCTCCAGCCCGCTACCCCGGAGGCCGATCTCATGCGCCGGCTCTACGACAATGTCGCCACGCAGCGGCCTTTCGCCAGCATCGATATTCACAACAATACCGGGCTCAGCCCTCATTATGGATGTCTCAACCGTCTTGCCGCGGCGGACCTGCACCTGGCCCGGTTGTTCAGCCGCACCGTGGTTTATTTCGAAAAGCCGCTGGGGGTTCAATCGATCGCGATGGCCCGTCTCTGCCCTGCGGTGACCGTAGAATGCGGCGCCGTCGGCGCGCACTCGGCAACCGCCCATGCCGTGGAGTTCGTGGAAGCCTGTCTGGCGCTTTCTCACTTTCCGGAGCACGCACCCCAGGCGACGGACGTCGACCTGCTGCGTACTTTTGCGGTGGTCAAGGTTCCGCCGGAGGCGAGTATTTCCGTCGACGGCTCCGATGCGGATATCCAATTACGAACGGATATTGACCATCTCAATTTTTCACCGCTGGCGGCCGGGACCTCCTTCGGCTCCGTGAACGAACAAAATGGGATTACCCTGCAGGTGGAGGCCAATATCGACCGTGGGGCGGACGGCACGGTCGCCGAATACTTCTCCCACGATGGCGGCGACATCCGGCTGATCGAGCCCGCCATCCCCGCCATGTTGACCCGCGTCATCAACGCCATCCGCCTCGACTGCCTGGGCTATCTGATGCACCGCATCGATATGACCGGCCGCCGGATCGAGGACTAGATCGAGGACTAAATCGAGTAACGGGCCGCCAGTGCTTTCATCCGACCGAGTTTGATGACGTCGCCGCGCGCGATATCCGGATTGAGATAGATCAAGGACACACCCCAACTTTTCAGCTTCCATTGGATCGTTGGACTAAGATCACCAAAGCTGTAAAGGAGAGACCATGCGCCACAATGAACCGGTTTCGCATATCATGTCGAATGACATGCTGACCGTCCACGCGGCCCAAAAGGTAAGCGAAGTATATAAGTTGCTGACTGAAAACGGGGTCCACCACGTGCCGGTCATCAACGGCGATCATCTGGTGGGCCTAATCAGTTCGACCGACATGATGAAGCTCAGCCTTGATGCTTACGGCTCGCCGGATGCCGCGAACACGGCATATCTCGATTCGCAATTTTCCATCGACCAGGTGATGTCGACGGATCTGAGCACAGTCAAACCCGACGACTCCATTCGATCGGCTGCCGAGTTGCTGAGCACGGGAAAATTCCATTCTCTGCCCGTGGTCGAGGCTGACGGCAAGCTGGCCGGCATCGTGACAACGACAGATCTCGTCAACTATCTGCTCGCGCAGTATTAACGGCGGCAGTATTTCGACGACGACAAATTCGGTCTTGAGACGCGTACGCTTGCCTTTTCATCGCAGACGACATGTGCGTCGCCACGCCTCACCGCACGGCTACCAATCCGCTGTCCCCATGTTAAACTGTCGGTTGAGCCCGCTCAGTAGGCACATTATCAAAGAGGCTACGTCATGGATGACCGGATCGCCCGTTGGGAATCGCCACCGCCGGTGCCGACCACCCACTATGTCGACAACCGGCTGTTCACCGATGCGGAGATTTTCGCCGAGGAACAGGAAGCCATCTTCGCCGGCACCTGGAAGCTGGTCTGCCACGAAAGCGAATTGCCGGAGAACGGCAGCTACCGCGCGCTCACTTTGGCCGGACGGCCTTTGCTCATCATCCGGGGCGGGGACGGTGAGATCCGCACGTTTTTCAACATCTGCCCCCATCGGGGCGCGCCGCTAGTGCGCGATGAGCGCGGCACGTTCGGAAAGCGCATGCAGTGCTTTTATCACTTTTGGACCTTCGATCTGGAAGGCCAATGCACCGGCATAACCCGGCCCGTCGGGTACGAGCCGGTCGGTCTCAAAAAGGAAAATATGTCCCTCAGGCCGGTTCGGACCGAGATGATCGGCGGTCTGGTTTTCGTCTCGATCAACGATGACGTCGAACCGCTGGAAGAATTCCTGGGCCCCATCGCGGACTCGATCCGCCTCCATCTGCC